>JAYEOV010000047.1:0-9934 GCA_034723315.1 Candidatus Omnitrophota bacterium
GTAGTGAATAGGAAATAATAATATACCATTATGTATTTTCTTTTTCAACATAATTGGATTAGTGTGATGTGTTATCAGTGATGGGTGATCGGCAATACCCATAGCGAGCCCACTTGCCCAATACCCAAAGCGCCTACTCATAGACTAAATCTTTCACCAAGATATATTTCGCGGGCCCTGGAATCGTTGATCAGTTCCTCTTTTGTCCCCGAGATCAATATCTGCCCCTCAAACATAATATAGGACCTGTCCGTGATCGTGAGCGTTTCCCTGACATTATGATCGGTAAGCAGTATACCCAGCCCCATATCCCTTAGCTCTCTAATAACTTCCTGACAATCATAGACCGCGATCGGATCTATGCCTGAAAAAGGTTCGTCCAGCAGTATGAACATGGGATTCGTCACCAGGCTCCTGGTTATCTCAAGGCGCCTCCTCTCCCCGCCGGATAAAGTGTAGGCTTTGTTCTTGCGCAGGTGTTCTATCTTGAGCTGGCTGAGCAGGTTGTCGAGCTGCCTCAGCCTTTCGTTCCGGGGGAAATCGAGCGTCTCCATTATGGCCATGATATTCTCTTCCACGGTCAGTTTCCGGAAGATCGACGGTTCCTGCGACAGATAACCGATCCCGGAACGGGCCCTCTGATGGATAGGCAATTTTGTTATGTCCTTTTTATCAAAGATAATACGGCCCTTGTCCGGCTTAATAATGCCCGTGACCATGTAGAACGTCGTCGTCTTCCCCGCCCCGTTAGGACCCAGGAGTCCCACGACTTCGCTTCTTTTCACATTGATACTCACTTCGTTGACGACGTTCTTCCCGCCGTATTTCTTGACCAGATCCCTCGTTTCCAGTAAATGCATGTCCTCCCTTTCTTAGAACCCATTTCATAACCCTGTTCTACTGCGGCTGGCTGCAAAGCCCATTGACTGCGTCTTCGAGGCAAAATGTCCTCAACGTAGCGCATCGGCTACGTTTCCGGGCATTTTGCCCCTCAGGCCTTGTCAATGACCTTTTCGCTCAGCCTCGTAACGAACGTGGTTATGAAAGGGGTTCTGGAACCCATTTCATAACCCTGTTCTGCCGCCTGCCGTTCACCGGCCGCCACCTTCCGGGTCACCGCCTTTTCCCAAGTTGTCAAACTCAGTAAGTTCCGCTGGATCTATTATCACCCTTGGCTTCCCGAGAAGCTGCGCGCTCTTCGTGCTTTCGGTATATATGGCCTTTTCGCTTATAGTATAACTGTTCCCCCTTTTGACCTTGACGTTGCCTTCCGCGGTAACCCGCGCCAGTTTTCGCGTTTCAGGGTCAAATTCAACAGTAAGCTTGTCCGCGAACAGTTTGCCGTCCTTATCCTCTACCACGACATCTTCGTGGAAGATCGCGATATTCCTATTATAATCAATATGTAAAGAACCCGAACAGTCCACTTTTGTGTCAGGTTCTATCCTTACGCTGACATCTTTGTTCAGCACGGCTGTTTTCTCATCGGAATTTGCCTTACCGCCCTTTCCCACAGCCGTCATTCCTTCATCTTTTACGTACACGGCCTCATACGTAGATATCTCCTTTGTTTCCTGGGACCACTTCGCTTTTTCCGTCGTGAGGTAGAACCCGCTGTCGGAGACCGCTTCCACGTTGCCCACAAGCTCCACTTCCCCCTTACCCTTCCGGTAGATCCCCCTATCGGAAGTAAGGTTTACCGTCGCTTCCTCGCCGTACACGACCGCGACCAGGTTGTCCAAATGTATGTCGTCCTTGATTATTTCCGCGGCATCACCTTCCAGGTGCCACTGTTTCACGCCCTTGGAACTGCGGCCATCTATCGTAAAGGACATGATCTTCTGCTCAAGACCTTCCCGGGGTGCGCCTTCTTTTATCTCAGCCGGTCCTTTCCCCGATCCGTCTTTCCCGGACAAGTCTCCCCTGTACGTCCACAACACGGCAGCGACAAGTATTATCAATATTGCCCAAAGAGCCTTCTTTCTCATATTGATCCTTTTCTACCGACCAAAAAAACGATCACCGGCTGCATATCATCCCCCGGGGCTGCCGTCCCTTCACACACCCGCATCATGAAACGCCGGCGGACGGGTCTTCCACCTGGAATGGATCCATACCCATTGCTCGGGATACTTTCTCACATGATCTTCAAGGACCTTTGTCCACATCCGGGTATAACGCATGAGATCCTCCTCCGTGCCTGTCCCCTGCGGTACACCCAAGGGTTCACCTATAACGATCTTATGCGTCCCGTCTTTTTCCCGTATCACAAAAGCGGGAACAATATCCGTTTTAGCCGCCATCGCCAGTTTGACCGGAGCGGCAGGGGTATAGGCCTTCTTGCCGAAAAAATCCACAAAGACACCATCCAGGCCGCTGATGTCCTGGTCAGGAACGATACCGAGAACGTTACCCTTTTTCAGTTCTTTCAACATCTTCTTTGGGGAATCATCGCGATAAATGCCCATTACCTTGAACCGCCGGCGCATTCTCGCGATCAGCTTGTCGTACTTGGAAAAATAGATCCGCCTTACTATCACGGCGCCGTCATATCCCAAAAACCTCAGGTAGATCCCCATCAATTCCCAGTTACCAAAATGGAAAGTCAGGACAACGCAACCCCTGCCTTTCGAGAGAACATCATCCAGATGTTCTGTACCGTGTATCTCGGTCACCATGTTGCCTATCTTTCCGGGATCTAACCTGGAAAGTTTTATCCACTCGGCCCCGTTCCTGGCAAGGTTCTTGAAAACACCCTCTGCTATACGAACATTAACTCCGTGATCCTCGCTGAACACCGAATCCAGGTTATTCACGGCTATATTTCTGTATTTAGGAACGACCCTGAAAGCGGCCTTCCCCAGAATATCGGCAACGACCAGGCTTACTTTCAAGGGAACAGCGCTTAAAATAAAGAACAACGTCTTCAGCAAATAGTAGAAATAATATCTCCTGAACTTGATCTTCATGCCGTGTAAAAAAATACCGGTTACCCCGGAAATTCCGCCTCAACCGTCGTTGTTATCCCGCCGCGGATGTTAAAAACGCCTTTGACTTTCATCCAGCGGGGTTGACACGCCTTCACGAGGTCCTCCAGGATACGATTGACCGCATGTTCATGGAAAATACCCAGATCCCTGTAAGCCACCATGTATTCCTTGAACGATTTCAGCTCGATGCAGTCCCTGCCGGGAGAATATTCCACAAAAACGCGCGCGAAATCAGGAAGACCTGTTTTGGGGCATATGCAAGTGAACTCAGGCGTTTCAAACTTCACCACATACGTCTTATCACTGAACTTGTTCTCCCACACATCTATTCCCGGGAGATCAAGGCCCCTTACGTCCTCCTGCAGTCCATCGTACGTATTACTAGTTTTCCTTTTCATATTAGTTTAATATTATTTTCAATCCCATTTGGTATCTCGTATCTAGTATCTCGTTAATGTTACGATTACCCGATACGCAATGCTGGATCCCGGATACCCAGATCTCCTGATCCCCCAATATCCAATGCTCAATACCCATAGCAAGCAAACTCGTCCGATACTCAATACCCATAGCGAGCAAACTCGTCCGATACGAGATACCCATCGCTCCTACTTGCTCACTTTATCCCCAGGCACTTATGCATCTGCCCCATTATCATCACTTCTTTTCCGGTCTCTTTCCTGACATATCCCCTGAAATACGAGATCATTTCTTCATCAGGAGCTTTTACCCGTTCATTTACCGGAGTTACCGGCTGCAGCACGACCAGCACGCCGCCTTTGATGCCGGACAGGATCCCACTCATGCGTTTCACATCGTCTATCGTGGTCGAATCCGTGATCACGGTTTTCACGATCAATTCCTTCCGTGATCCTATAGCGGCGCATCTTTCATGGGCCTGCCACAGATCCCCCGGATTCCCCGCGGACGAGGGCAGTTTGAAATCCATAGCGATGATATCGATATACTCTATCACCGTATCAAGCTCATCGGGGAGAGTCCCGTTCGTCTCAAGATAGATCCTGCTGGCCCTGTGCCTCCTGAAAAGCGGCAAGAACTCTTCAAGAAAACCCGCGTAAAGCAAAGGCTCGCCGCCGGTAAGAGAGACCTCGTTGTAATCATCCTCAAAGTCCAGAACCTTCCCGAGAAGCGTGTCTCTTGAAAAAGATTTGTAACTTTCCAGGAACGTATCGCAGTAAAGACAGCTGAGGTTGCAGCCGTAAAAACGTATAAAGAGCTGCCTGCTTCCCGCGAAAGGCCCCTCTCCCTGGTAAGACAAAAATATCTCGGATATTTTCGCCTGCTCAATATTTCGTATCTCGTATCTGGTATCTCGTATCGCGTCCATTGACCGGTTTAATCGCCTCGTACTTTCTGTTAAACTACTGCAGGACACCTGTCCCGTATTTCAGAAGCGGGTCTTTTATCCCCGCTTCCTGGAAAGCATGCTTGCGGAACAAACAGGACTCGCATACGCCGCAGGGGATCTCATTGTCCCGGTAACACGACCAGCTATGTTCAAAGGGAACCCCCAGATCATGACCTGTCTCAATGATCTCCTTTTTTCTCATATCTATGAGCGGGGTCTCTATCTTCAGCTCGAGCCCTTCGCTCCCTCTCCTGGTGCCCCTGCGAACCACTTCCCGGAAACTCTCGAAAAACTCGCCCCGGCAATCCGGATAATTAGAAAAGTCAAGCTGGTGCGCGCCGATAAAAACAGCTTCCGACTGGTCGGCCTCCGCGAAAGAGACAGCGAAACTCAAAAAGATGATATTCCTTCCCGGCACGTAAGTTTCGGGGATCCTGCCGTTATCGCTTGCGGCGCCTTCGGGAATCGATTTCGATTCATCCAGCAGCGCGCTGCCCTTCCACGGCAAAGCTATGGTCAGAACACGGTACGGGGTCCCGGCCCCTTCGGCGATCCTTTTCGCGCATTCTATTTCTTTTGAGGCTTTTTGACCGTAATCAAATATCAGTGCGCTGCAATCGTAATTTTTTTTCGCGACATACAGTGTGACCGCAGAATCAACGCCGCCTGACAAAAGAACAACAGCTTTTTTCATATCCCACCAGAATACGTCGCGGACGAGGTGTCGGTTTCCCAGACCGTCACTTCCTTGACATCCACCCCCGGAAATTCCGCGACCAGTTTCTCATACACGAACCGCGCAATATTCTCGGATGTCGGGTTGACGTTTTTAAAATACTCCAGATCGTTCAGATTCCTGTGGTCCAGCCCGGAAATACACCGGTTCAGGGCCTCTTTAAGTTCTTTAAAATCTACGACCATGCCTATTTCATCCAGCTGCCCGGAGGATACCGCCGCTTCGACACGCCAGTTGTGGCCGTGGACATCCTCGCATTTCCCCTTGTACCCTCTGAGGTTATGCGCGCTGCTAAAAGTTGACCGGACCTTTATCGTAAACATAAAAAACTTTTAATTTAATCGTTAAAATACCTTGAAGTCACATCTTCCCACGCGCCCTGCGCTTTCATGATCAACTCGCAGACCTCTCTGACCGCGCCTCGGCCTCCGGAGGCCCCGGTGATAAAATGGGTAAAAGGCTTGACCTCCTCCATCGCGTTTGGCGGGCACACCGAAAGACCCGCCCTTTTCAACACGGGGATATCTATAAGATCGTCGCCTATAAAGCATATTTCCTCATCACTTTTTATCCTGAACTTTCTCCGCATCTTCCTGAGGGCATCGATCTTGTAATGAAAATTATGATAGACTTTGTCTATCCTGAGCTCCCTGGCCCTTTTAGTCACGACCGGCGAGGCTTTAGCCGTAAGGACCACGCACTTTATCCCGGCCTTTTTGAGAAGGTATATACCCAGGCCGTCGTTAACGTCAAAATTCTTTATTTCGTCACCGTAGTTCCCGTATATTATCCTGCCGTCCGTGAGGACCCCGTCCACATCAAGTATCAGCAGCTTTATTTTTTTTGCCCTTTCTATGACCTCGGGAGAATATTTATCCAGCATTTTCTGTCTCTTCTCTCAACTTTTAACTTAAATTTTTAACTTTTTACACAAGCCCCGCTTTTAGTATATCCTGCACGTCCAGTATCCCGACAGGACGGTTCTTCCCGTCAACGACGGGTATCTCATCTATCTCCCTGTCCCTGAGGATCTCGAAAGCTTCGGCCGCTAAACAATCCTGATTGATGGTTGCCGGGGCTTTCGTCATGACATCGCCGACTTTCCGGTTAAGGAGGCCTTCTCCTTCTTCGAAATGCCTTCTGAGGTCGCCATCGGTAAAGATCCCTATCATCTTTCCTTTATTGTCTATAACGCTGGCCGAACCCGCCCGCAGTCTGGTGATCTTGAGAAGAACATCTTTTACCCTGGCGCCTCTTTTTACTATCGGCGTCCGGGATTTCGGTCTCATGATATCCTCAACTTTCAGGAGAAGGCGTTTACCGAGAGAACCGCCGGGATGATAAAGGGCGAAATCTTTCGGTTGTATCTTCTTTTTCTCCAACAACGCGATCGCAAGGGCATCGCCGATCGCCAGCATGGCGGTCGTCGACGTGGTGGGCGCCAGCCCCATAGGGCAGGCTTCTCTGTCGACGGAACTGTCGATGACAAGGTCGCTGTTTACCGCAAGTGTGGACTTCCCGTTGCCTGTGACCGATATAAGTTTCGCGCCGATCTTTCTTATTATAGGAATAAGTTTCACCACCTCTTCCGTCTCCCCGCTGTTGGAGAACGCGATGATGATATCTTCGCGCGTGACACGTCCCAGATCGCCATGCAGGGCCTCGGCGGGATGAAGATAAAGAGATGGCGTTCCCGTGGAGGACATTGTCGACGAGACCTTCTGCGCTATAAACCCGGGTTTGCCCATCCCGGTCACTATGACGCGCCCCTTGCTCTTCGCCAGAATGTCTACGCTCTTCTCAAAATCCCTGCCGATCCTGTTGACGAGTTTCGCTATGGCCTTGCTCTCGTTCATCAGCACTTTTCTGGCTCTTGAAATGCTCATATCTGCCTTACCGCTTTTTCTATCTTAATGATCTGTTCCAGATACCCCTCAAGGTCATCCAGCTTCAGCATGTTGGGACCGTCGCTCAGGGCCTTTGACGGTTCTTCATGCACTTCCACGAACAGGACGTCGCATCCCGCTGCCACGGCGGCTTTGGAAAGCGGAAGGACATACCTTGACTCCCCGCCGCTCCGGGAGCCCCTTCCTCCCGGCATCTGCACCGAGTGTGTGGCGTCATAAACGACCGGATAACCTGTCTCCCCCATAATAACGATAGCCCGGAAATCATTTACCATCATGTTATAACCGAACGTGGTCCCTCTTTCCGTGAGAAGTATGTTCCTGTTGCCGGTGGATTCTATCTTTTCAACGACATTCTCCATCTCATGCGGAGACATGAACTGTCCTTTTTTTACGTTGATGGCCTTGCCGCTTGAAGCTGTTTTAAGGATAAGGTCCGTCTGGCGGCATAAAAAGGCCGGTATCTGTATCACGTCAAGGACTTCCGCCGCGGGCTCCACTTCCTCCACGGAATGGACATCGCTCAGAACAGGGACACCAAGTTCCTCGCGTATTTCACGCAGGATCTCGAGGCCCTTTTCCATGCCCGGCCCGCGGTAAGAGTCCACGGAACTTCTATTGGCCTTGTCGTAACTCGATTTGAATATAAAAGGCATATCCAGCCTGCCGGCTACCGTTTTTATCTCCCTGGCGTGCCTTACGGCGCTGGCCGCCGATTCTATCACGCAGGGCCCCGCGATCAAGACAAGAGGATAACCCTTACCTATTACGATATCTTTTATTTTTACACATCTGGCTTTTACATCACTCATTTCCATTTATCCTCATACCTTTTCTCCCGCGTCGGCTCCGCGCGCAAGGATCTCCCTCACCTTTTCAAGATCCTCCTGTGTATCGACGCCGACGGTCTCATACCGCGTTTCCACCGTCTTGATCTTATAGCCGTGCTCGAGAACGCGCAACTGTTCGAGGTTTTCGTCCAGTTCAAGCGTGGACTTCGGCAGATTTGTATAAGTGAACAGAAAATCCTTGGTGTAGGAATATATGCCGACATGTTTGAAGTACCTGCCGCTTATATCCTCGAGATCGGCTTCATCACCGGAAAGGTGGGGCGCACCGCGCTTTACGTAAGGGATCGCGCTCCGGGAGAAATACAGCGCGAAACCTTTCCTGTCCACCACGCACTTGACGACACCAGGGTCGGCGATCTCCTCTTTTCTGTGGATCCTCTTTATGAGCGTGGCCATCTGAATGTTCCGTTCGTACTCAAAAACCTGCGCGAGTTCATCTACCATCATGGGATGAACAAGAGGTTCGTCCACCTGAACGTTTATATACACATCAGCGTCCACCGTGCTCGCTACTTCGGCGACCCTCGCCGTGCCCGTAGGCTGTTCGGGGGAAGTGAAAATCGCCCTGCCTCCGAAGGATTCAACCGCCCTGAATACCCTTTCCTTGTCCACGGCGACCACGATCTCATCAACGTCATGGGCTTTCTTTACTCTCTCCCAGACGTGCTGTACCATCGGTTTACCGTTTATATCCGCCAGGACCTTCCCTTTCAGCCTTGTGGAACTCCACCTCGCAGGGATAACAGCCACTATCTTCATCATCTCACCTTTCCTGTCTCTCTTTTTAATCTGTCAAGTAATTCTTCTTTTTCTACTGCCGCGGTGCCGACTTTGCCGACTACGATACCGGCCGCGCAATTCGCGATATGCGCCGCCATGATAGGAGAACCTCCGCTTATAACGGAAAGCGTATAAACGGCTATTACCGTATCCCCCGCGCCGGAAACGTCAAAAACATCCTGGGCCAGGGTCGATATCTTCCGGGGTGTTTTCCCTTTCTCAAACACCATCAT
The DNA here is from genome assembly GCA_034723315.1 of Candidatus Omnitrophota bacterium. GTDB lineage: Bacteria > Omnitrophota > Gorgyraeia > Tantalellales > Tantalellaceae > JAYEOV01. Next base: position 8,867 of record JAYEOV010000047.1, read on the forward strand.
GCCCTTTTCGCCAAGTGTTATAAGTATCACGCTCGCCCTGAGCTTGCTGAGAAGTTTCATGCCGCCTTTCTTCAGGGACTCGTCACTATCAAGGGGAAATCCCGCGGCAACGCCGGCCTCATTGGAATTCGGGGTTATAACGCTGACCCCCCTGTAGTAGGAAAAATGGCTGTCTTTCGGGTCTACCGCGACTATTTTTCCGTGCCTCTTTGCCAGGGGAACGACCATTTTAAGAAGCGAAGGAGTGATCATTCCCTTACCGTAATCCTCTATTATCACCGCGTCCGTTTTCCGGATGTTCCGCTTCAGATAATCCTGGATCATCGTCAGGTGCCTTCCGGCAACACCATCGGTATTTTCCCTGTCAATACGCACTACCTGCTGATGATGCGCTATAACTCGGGTCTTCAGGATAGTGGGTCTCTTCACGTCAGCCACAATACCATCCGTGCGGATATCCCTTTCTTTCAGAATACCTGTAAGTCTCTCCCCGTGCTTATCCTTTCCGACAACCCCGACAAGAGAGACCTCAGCGCCCAGTCTTGAAAGATTATTGGCGACGTTGCAGGCCCCTCCCGGCATGAAATCTTCGCCCTTCACGCAAACTACCGGTACGGGCGCTTCAGGGGAGATCCTGTCGACTTCTCCCCACACGAAATGGTCTAGAAGAAGATCTCCTATGACCATGATCCGTTTTTTACCGAACTCTCTTACCACATTCGCCAGCGTGGAATATTTGTACCTCTTCACCGGGACCGCCTCCTGTGTTGATCAAAATAGAACTTAACGCCCTTCGGGCGAACTTTTCACCTATCCCGTAGGAGCCGCCTCCGGGCCGCGAACAAAATAATCACCATGGGTTCGCCGCCTGGAGGCGGCTCCTTTAACCTGGTTAAATTTAACCAGGTTAAAAATCCTTAACTTTCCCCCCTTTGAAAAAGGGGGTTAGGGGGATTCTAAATTTGTAATCGTTCTTCTCCGTTACGAGAAATTAAAAAATCCCCCTGGCCCCCTTTTTCAAAGGGGGGAGACGAGAAACTTAGCCCGCCTTTGGCGAACTTTTCACCT
>JAYEOV010000048.1:0-9816 GCA_034723315.1 Candidatus Omnitrophota bacterium
GTACCGTATTTGTTTTAGTTCTCGATTTATGTTACACAATGTTCTCGATAATACCTCAATGTTAATAAGATGAGTATGATAATAATCCCATGTTCTATGGAATAAATTGTTACCATCAATAAAAACGATTACACGTTTTAATTCTTTTTCAGACATACTTCCCCGCATCTGTTTTGTAGTTTACAAAAGAAACAGCGATATTTTAACACGTAAACAAATCTATATCCATTTATAATTGTCACTGCTATCTAATGTTTTGGAGGAAGGTCTCAATTGCGCATTTTGCGTTACACATTATGAATAATGGAGATGGATCGCTACCCATTTCGCAATTCTGCTTTTCCGCCGATAAATATTGTTTTTATATCTTCCGATATAACCTCGTTTATGGCCATGGCGTATTTATCCGTTTCTTTCAGGCTCGAATGCCCGAGTCGCCATTGGACCTTGGCCACGTCAACCCCGCCGGCGATGGAGTAACTCGCGTAGGTATCCCTGAATTTGTGAAGGTATCCAGCTATTGACAATGAATCCAGGAAATCCTCTTTTATGTACCTGTAGATCTGACTGCCGGAGAATCTTTTACCCTTATTCCTTCCTTCTGTTTGAGTGAATATGTACTCGTCTTTTCGCTCGAGATTGTCTATCATTTCCGTAAGCCGATATGATAGTATCAGCATCCTTTCCTTACCGCGTTTAGGATTCCAACCGTCTTTTTTTGAAACCCTGAGCGTTCTGTTATCTTTGTTAAAATCGTTCCACTTAAAATGGACGATTTCTTCTTTTCGTATGCCTGTCTGCAGCAGGAGTAATATAAGCGTTTCTAATAGGGGATCCTTCTTTGAGTATTTTAGCATTATCCGTATTTCATCCTGTGTATATAGATCTATCGCTGGCGCCGGGGCTTTAATTTTGGATACCCCGCTAACTGGATTTTCGTTTATATGATTTAATTCTTTGGCGATCTTAAATGCCTTGCTCAAAGAAGTGATCTCGCCGTTGATTGTATGCGGACTTTTGTTCTTCCCACGTTCGTACTCTTTAAATCCTGAAATATGAGTATCTTTTACTTCGTGCAGATGTTTTACATATTTACATTTTTCGTATATGTACCCGGCAACACCTCAACAATCCTCCAAATTATCAGCAAAATAACCCACACCACAAGCCCTGCTATTACGCGGTCCAAATAAATTTTTAAAGATGAATAAGGATATATAATACACAAAGGAAAAAAGTTGCCCCCCATTTTGCTACCTACCATATGCGGAACATAGGGGAATAAAGGGAACTATTTGGGAATGCGATCGGAAGGCAAAACAGGCATAAGTCCCGCGTAACTTAAGGATTTATGCCTGTTTGTAAGTTTGGTAGCCCCAACGGGATTCGAACCCGTGTCGCCAGAATGAGAATCTGGTGTCCTAGACCAGGCTAGACGATGGGGCCATGTTTTCTTTCCGGCCAATTTCAGAGAAAATGTTAACACAGGGAATTATTTTTGTCAAACATGTTAAACGGGTGGGGCGTCCCCGCTTACCCGTTTGAGGTGGGCCATGATCTTTGCGATGCCGAACGGCTTATAGATAACAGGGGGCGTTTCAAGGCCCTGGAAGCCCTTTTCCACTTCAGAAGAAAGGACTGCTGTTATGATTATGACCGGCAGAGAGGGGTTTATTTTCCTGATCTTCCTGAAGGTTTCAACGCCGCCGATACCTGGCATTTTCAGGTCAAGCAGGACCATGTCAAATTTCTCTTTTTTTATCTTCTTTATGACGTCCTCTCCGGTGTGGACGCAGCAGACACTGTAATCGTTTTCTTCAAGGATATTCGAAAGTTCCGCGCAAAGTTCCCTGTCATCATCGGCAAGAAGTATGTGTTTCTGCTTCATGGATACTCTTTGCGTTCGGCCTGCGTAACGTGTTTTAAAGCGGCAGTTTTACGGTAAAGGTCGTTCCTTTTTTCAATTTGCTTTTGACCGCGATCTCACCCTTGTGATTCTCCTTCACGATACGGAAGGACAGGGCAAGACCGAGGCCGATGCCCTTGACCTTTGTGGAAAAGAACGGTTTATTCAGTTTTTCTATGTTGTTTTCGGCTATACCGCAGCCGTTGTCGGTAACGGATATCTCGGCTTTGTTGGCGTGTTTAACGAACTTTGTGGTAAGCGTGAGTTTTCCGTCTTTCTCCATGGCTTCGAAAGCGTTTTTGATGATATTCTGCAGGACGCCTCTCATCTGGGTGTGGTCCAGCATGAGGCCGGGGACTTTTCCGAAATTTTTGACTATTTCCGCGTCGTGATCCGGGAAATCTATTATGACGTTGGATAAGGCCTCTTCGGCAAGAGCGTTGACATCCGTTTTGACAAGAACAGGTTCTCCGAGACGGGAATAGTTCAGGAGGTCATTGATTATTTTCGTCGCTTCCCAGACCTTCTGGTCTATGTAAGAAATGGACATCTTGAGCTTTTCGTCCTTCTTCTTTAACCTGTAATCGATATTGTCTACGGCCAGCTTGATGACGCCGAGGGGGCTCCTGAGTTCGTGGGCCACACTCGCGGCCATGGTCCCGATCGCCGCCATTTTCTCGGCCTGCAGCAGGCCCTCGGCCGCTTTTTTTCTTTCGGTTATATCCAGGAGGATGCCCTGGTAATGAGTTATTACCCCGCTGGCGTCGCGCCGCACCCAGGTGTGGTCCTCAAGCCAGCGCACATCCCCGGATCTCGTTATTATCCGGTATTCCTGGATGAAGCTGACACGCCCTTCCCGGTTATACCGGTTCACATCCGTCACCATCCTCTCCAGGTCGTCCGGATGCACGATACTGGCGTAATGAAGGCGCCTGAAATAGAAGTCTTCCGGCCTGTACCCGAACTGCCGGATGTTGTCGGAGACGAATTCGATCGGCCACCCTTCAGTCGCGTGCCACAGAAAGACGATAGCCGGACTGTCGCTGATTATCCTTTCCAGTTCTTTTCTTTTCTGGAAAGCCTTCTCCAGTTCCCGGGTCTTCCCGTTTACGTCTTTTTCCCCGGCCGCCGCCGAAACCGCGGGCGGCAGGGGCCCTTCCTTTTTGAGTTTATTGAGCTGGTTTTCCAGGCGTGTCCTGACCTTTCCCGTATTTTTTATCAGTCTTTCGAGTTCCTGGTTTCTCCCTGAAAGGTCCTCGTTGCTCTTTTCGAGTTCTTCCAGTTTGTTCTGAAGCCTTGTCTCGGACCACATCCTCGCGGTCTTGATATCTTCGATCAGGGCCTCCATTTTTTCGACCTTTTCGGCGAGGCTCTTATTTTTTTTCCTCAGCGTTTCAGGGGTGTTTTTCGGTTTTTTGTTCATGATAAGATTCTCCTTGCGGCGGTTCGCCGGAGATGATCTTGAACTTTTTCCCGGCCCGCCGCATTGGTATATATGTGCGTATATTGCTATTTAACCGTCAGCTTATCAGCGCGGATCAAACGTTGAACTTTATGTGCGCTATATCGCCGTCTTTGACGATGTAATCCTTGCCCTCAAGGCGGAAGTGGCCCGCGTTTTTCACTTCCCGTTCGCTGCCGAGGGCTTTAAGGTCGTCGAACGTGAATATTTCCGCGCGGATAAAACCCCGCTCCAGGTCCGTATGTATCTTGCCGGCCGCGGCCACGGCCGTGGTGCCCTCGTGAATGGTCCAGGCGCGGACCTCATCTTCCCCTACGGTGAAAAAGGAAATAAGCCCCAGCGTGCTGTACGCGTTCCTTATGAATGAATTTAGAGAAAGCTCCTTGATGCCCAGATCATCAAGGAAAACCTTCCTGTCACCTTCTTCCAGTTTTCGTATTTCCATCTCTATGTTAGCGCATATGGGCATGGAGTCGGGGATCTGTTTGACGTATTCGGCTGTCTGTTCGCTCTGCAGGGCGTCGTCGGAGACGTTCAGGACCGTAAGGTAAGGTTTCAGGGTAAGGAACTGAAAGGAGCGGATCGCTTTTTCCTCCTGGTCGGCGAGTTCCGCCTCGGAGGCGGGCCGTTCGTTCTCAAGTTTTTCCATGACCTTCCGGAGCGAAGAGAGCTCCGTCTTCTCATCCTGTGGCCCCGCTCCTTTTTCCACGGATTTTTGCAGCTTTTCTATCCTTTTTTCGGCGACCGTCATATCCGCTACTATGAGGCCGAGCTTGATCTGTTCAAAATCCCTGAGAGGATCGATGTTGCCCTGCGGGAGGGGGACGTTAGGATTTTCAAATGTGCGGATAATAAAGATGAGAGCGTCGGCTTCGCGGGCCGCGGCGATAACTTTAGGGTCGGAAGAATCGTTTATGTTCCCGGGGATATCTATAAATTCTATATCCGCATAAACCGTCTTTTTGGGGTTATAAAGCTTTTCAAGCCAGTCCAGCCTTTCATCCGGGACCTTTACGACGGCGATGTGCGCTTCGATCTTTCCGAAGGCGCCGACTTCTTTATCGGCTCCGGTCAGGGCGTTAAAAACGGTCGTTTTACCCGATTGCTCCAGGCCTATTATCCCCAGTTTCATTTTTACCTCACCTCTTTTCTGACAGCCCGGCAGACTGTCACCCGTCCTGTGACAGGCAGGTTCTGAGAGAAAGGATTCCTCGACTTCGTCCGCCTTCGGCGGACTTCGCTCGGAATGACATTCTGTCTGTCATTCCGAGCGAAGGAGCGATAGCGACTGAGTCGAGGAATCTAAAAATCATGCGTCTTAGATCTTCATGCTGTCTTAATTGCAAATTTAAATCTCAAAATTGCCAAAGAACCAGGAATCCTTTATTTACAGGCTAATGAGCATGGTTATACACTTCTAATTTGGACAGATATGATATTTCATTGTGTTTAATAATATCACGAAAAAAAAATTATAGCAATAGAAGTGTAAGTCGTAAGCCGAGTGGCGATACCTGGGAACTTATGATATACTATGAAAATAAAAGGTTCCACAAATTTCGAAGTATTCCAGTAACGCGGGTCCTGACAAATGCCGGATAAAAGCAGCAGGAACAATGCCGGGCGGGAAAGCCCGGACCCCTCGATGACATTCTCCAAGGGTGTCCCGGGGAAAAGGGTATCAGTGAACCGGGATACCAGAAAGAGGGTCATAGCGATATGCTTTCTGGTATTCTTTGTCGCTTTCCTCGTCTACGCGAACACTCTTAGGGGGGATTTCATCTGGGATGATGAATATCTCATCCTGAACAATTCGCAGATAAAGACCTTTTCGCACTTTTTTAACGTTTTTAAGACTTATGTCGGTTACGGCAGTGAGAACATAAACAATTTTTACAGGCCCGTGCAGGAAATATCGAACATGATCGATTTTTTTCTGTGGGGCGAATATCCTTTCGGCTTCCACCTTACGAATGTCGTCCTTCATTCGCTGGTCGCTGTCATGATCTTTTTGTTCCTTTTCTATCTGTCGGGGAACACCATGACCGCCGGGATAGCGGCCCTTTTCTGGGCGGTACACCCCGTGCATACCGAGGCGGTGGCTTACATAGCGGGACGCGCGGATTCACTCTATTCTCTTTTCATGCTGCTATCATTGGTATCCTTTATCAGGTTCGCTTACAGGGCCAGGGCGGGCACTGACGCTCCGGCCATGTATGTTCTGTCCGTTGTCTTTTTCGTGGTCTCCTTACTGGCGAAAGAAATAATCATCAGCATGCCCGTTCTGATATTTCTGTATATGTTTTTCTTTCTCAGGGGAGCCGGTTTCGACGATGTTTACAGGAAACTTAGATGGTACTGGGTCCCTTACGCTGTTATCGTGGTCGTATACGGGATTTTACGATTGACGGTCCTGAGTTTCGCGGATATAGCTCCCGCGTCAGTGTTCTTTAAGATCCCCCTGCCATATCGTCTTTTGACTTTTTTCAAGACCATAGGGGTTTACATAAGGCTGTTGTTCTTTCCCGTGGGTCTGCATATGGAACGCAGCATTCCGATAGCGAAAAGCCTGATGCCCCCGTCCGCGTTAATGGCGCTCTTTTTTATCCTGGCAACGGCTTTTATCGGGTTTTACATGTATAGGAGGAACAGGCTTGTATCCTTTGCGATCGTCTGGTTTTTCGCCAGTCTCCTTCCGGTTTCGAATATTTTTCCGATAAACAGTTTTCTCGCGGAACACTGGATATATATGGCGTCCATAGGGCCGTTTTTCCTTGTCGGCATGGGCCTGGTCCATATCTATAATAAGATCCTGCCGAAAGACCTCATATACCGGGGTTTGTTTCTGCTGATTGTCGCGGCTGTGCTGGTAGTTTATGGCAGGATGTCCGTATTCCGGAACCGGGACTGGGCTAATGAGATCTCGTTTTTCCACAGCACTCTCAAATACCACCCGAGAAACGCGAGATTGTATCTGAACCTGGGTAATACCTATTATGAGGGAGGGCAGATAGATAAAGCCATAGAGCAGTATCGTAAATCGATAGACATAAATAAAAATTACGCCGTAGCTTACGGGAATATAGGCAGCGCGTATCTCCATAAAGGACAAATTGATAAAGCGGAAGAGTACTTGAAAACCGCTATAAGCATCAAGGATAATTATCCGATAGCGCATTACAATCTGGGCATTATTAATTACAAGAGGAAGCGGTACAAACCAGCTTTGAAAGAACTTACAAAAGCTACCGAACAATTGCCCCAGCTTTATCAGGCTTGGAATATGATGGGCAGGACCTACCTGAGGATAGGGAAGGTATCCGAGGCGAAACAGTCTTTTGAGAGGTCGTTGTATATACGGCCAAACCAGGATGCTATACAGCGTGCGCTCGGGAAAATGAAATAGTCTGGTAATACTCTTGCAAGTTGGGCAAGGTTATCTCGGAATATTGTCTATTTCCAGTTAATAATCCCGTATTTATGCCCGGAAACCACCACTGTTTTGCCTGTATCCATAATAACGCTTCACATTACCTTTTTTTACCAGAGAACGCCAGGCTTTAATCAAAAGTGGGAGAATTAGCTGGAATATTCCTAAAATTATGTGATAATACCCAGGAAATGGCCGAAATTTAATTTAAAAGGCTATGATAGGTCCAAAAACATAGCAAAAAAGGAGAAGATGAAAGATAGAATTAAAGACTTTTTGTTGCATTCCATCGGGATCATAGAGATAGTAACCGGAGCTTCAGCTTTTATAGGATGTACTTTTTATCAGATAAAAGAAGGTATGAAGCCTTATAATACATACATATTTGTTATTATCACGGCGGTTTTTTCCCTTATTCTGGGACTGGGTTTGTTGAAAAAAAAGCGATGGGCGAGAATATTGCTGATATTTTTCTCCGGTTATGTCGTATTAACAAAGCTTCTGATCTATTCAGGGGTCTTGATTTTCAAAGGAGTGCTGATAACGTTATTACCTGTATGGATAAAGGATCTCATTTCATTAGTTTATCACGCTTTTGTGATTATCTTCCTTTCTTTTTCCTCATGTGACGTTTAATCTGCCGGTAAATCGCCGGACTTCAGCTTGGTAACTGGTAAAGGGTAGGCACCCGAAGGGTGCAGGCGATAACCTGAAACACCTGAAACAATAGAAGCCGCTGACTTCAGTCAGCGGAAATTAAATCTTGCAGTAAAATTAGTAATAAAACGTATATATAATAAATTTTTTTCAAGTCAAATTTGACTTTTTAATCTTTATTATGTATATTAGTTAAATCATAGTTATAAAAAGTTAGTTTGAATAAAAAAAAGGGGAAATCTGGGTTTTTAAAATTTACTTTGAAAGGGGAAAAAAATGGAAAGGCATAAGAAAAAGATCGGATTTTTCAGTTTTAACCCGGAAAACGAAGAGGCTCAGTTCGGTCTCGATATCTTTAATATCCTGAAAAGTGAAAGGGCCCCTTTGATCAATGAGATAACGCGAAAGACCGGCATCAGCGATGAAGTGGTCGCGAAGTATTTCGATTCGTGGGTAAAGAAAGATATGCTCAAGATATCGGGAACGGAAAAAGGCGGGCTGGTAAAATTTAACGAAGAAAATAAAACAGTGCTCGGTATCGGTTTCAGCAATGATGAATGCATACTGGCCGCGATGGACCTGGGGGGGAACATCAAGACAAAAGAGAAGATAAGCATTGATCCGCTTATGAAGTTGAAAGGGCGTAACAGGGAAATAAAAGTAATATTAGAAGTGATCGGGGAACAAACCGGGCTAAGACAAGAGGAGTTCTGCTGTGCGGGAATAGCTGTCCCGGAAAGAGTGGCGGAAATAATACCAAAGAGCCGGGACCTCCTTGCAGAGGGCGTAAGCCGTATTTTCGGATCAGACGTCCTGGTAACGAAAGAAGCGACGGCCGCGGGTTACAGTGAAAGGGATTACGGGGAAGATATCCGCGGGAGGGATGTGCTGTACATGCATTCGGATGTAGGTAGTGGTGCGGTCATAAAGGGGGAGATGATCTTTGAGCCGGATACGGGGCCCGGATCGGATGAAAAAGCGTATCTTCGTCCCTGGAATCAATTCAGTATTGTAAGAGTAGCAAAGGATCTCGTGAACAAAGGCGTAGGGACGGACATAGTCAACATGGTCAACGGAGACATTGAGAGCATAACGCTCGAGGTCGTAATGGATGCCGCCGGAAACCATGACGAACTGGCGGAAGATCTGGTCAAGAGGTCCGGGCTCGCGCTGGGCGTCAGGACCGCCTACCTGGTCAACATGTTCAATCCTGAAGTAGTGATCCTGGGAGGGGGAACGGAGAAAAAGGAAGGCGATTTCGCGCGATTCGTGAAAGAAAGCGCGGAAAAGTTCTTTCTTGATGATATAACGGGTAAGATGGATATAATCCCCGGTGCGTTGGGGAAGGAAGCGTCATCTGTCGGCGCGGCTTTGCTTTGCCGCAGAGAATTATTTATGGAGGTCTAATCATGGAGAAAAAAGAGCGTATGGAAAAGAAATGCAGGATGTGCGGGAAACCTTTCATCCCGAACAAGTACAGGCCCAACCAGGAGGTCTGTTCAAGTCTTGAGTGCCAGTATCAAAGGCAGCTCACGAACATGAAGACGTGGAGAGAGGAAAATCCCAACTATTTCAAGTACAAAGAATCGCAGGATAAATCCTGGAAGCAGGCATGCCGGGAAAGATCCCTGGATTGGAGACGCAAGCACAGGGAATATCTCCAACTCTACCGTGAAGCCAACAAAGAAAGACATCGCGAGTATATGAGGGAGTATATGAGAAAATACCGGCAGAAGAAACGGGAAGAACAGCGTAAACCCGAAGAAAGCGAATAACGGGATCAAATTACGCGAAATTTTTACGACTTACGACTGTGGATAAATAATAATGTTCTTTCGGATCTTGCTGGACGGGTCAAAGACGGAATTATATTCGGATAATTAGAGGATAGAAGTTGTTTAACCTCTGGAAAAATAAATACGGAAAAGAAACGGTAAAGGCCGTGCTATTTGCGGCTTTACTGGTTTTTAGTATCGGCAGAGCTTTTGCGGCCGACAGGTCGCAACACGGGGAGGGTTTGCGCCCTTCCGCGGCATTCAGGAAAGTTACGGCTGATCGGGAAGATTGTTTTATTATCGCGCTTAAAGACGAAAATAAAGCCTCTTCTGAAGAATATGAGCGGGTGCTGGAACGCGCGGGGGAAATAGCGGATTATCTCGGAAAAGCCGGGGAACAGCTCGATAAGAAAAGGTTCGGCCGCGCGCGAAGTTACGCGAGAAGAGCGCTTGAAATAGATAAGGATAATACCGCGGCGCTCAAGATGCTGGCGCGCATAAACAAGGCGGAGAAAGCATACCGGGAGGAAGAGGAAGCGGAGAGAAAAACCGAGGAAGAAGCGAGAAGGAAGGCCGCTGAAGAAGA
>JAYEOV010000049.1:0-29776 GCA_034723315.1 Candidatus Omnitrophota bacterium
ATTCCATAAATTCTCCTTCCTTTCCCCATTAATTCCTTAATATGCGTTCTATTGCAAACTATTACAATTTAATACATATAGCCTGTTCATTGTAATCACAGTGCACGAACATGTCAAGTGTTTTTGTATGAAGTGTCAAGCCAAAGTTAAAATGTCCGGTTTTTACCAAAGTTAAAATGTCCTCTTTACAAATAGGGGGACAGCGCCCCTATTTCTCCTTTAAAAAATAAAGAGAAATAGGGGTGCTGTCCCCCTATTTGTTGAAAGGGAAATAGGGGCGCTGTCCCCCTATTGGTTCCTTTTTATGAGGATACGGTTTTTTCTTTTTTTGCTTCCGCGACTGTTGCCGCGCGTTCCGGGCATTCGCCTGTCCAGCAGTAGAGACACAGCCTTTCCCTGGGGAGTCCCACCGCCTCGACCATGTCGTCGATCGTCTGATATCTCAGGGTCGTCACGTCAATGTCTCTGGCGATCCAGTCGACCATCTTCCTGTATTTTTCGGATCTGTTGTCTATATATTCCGATACGTCCTCTATATCGTGCCCTTCCAGGGCCCGTATGGCCTTGCGTGCCGCAAGTTCATGGATACTTCGCGTTGAAAGGCAGAATCTGCACGGGAACATGAGCGGCGGACACGCCGGCCTTACATGTATCTCCCTGGCTCCCGCGTCCCACAGTTTCTTCGCGGTAAAATTCTTCATCTGCGTGCCTCTTACTATGGAATCCTCGCACACGACGATCCTTTTACCCTCGATTATTTCCTTTATCGGGATCAGTTTCATCGCGGCTATCAGATCTCTTGTCTCCTGCGAAGGCGGAGTATAACTCCGCCCGTAGCCGGGCGTGTATTTCACAAGCGGCCTTCTCAGTGGTTTGCCCGACTCCATCGCGTACCCCAGAGCGTGCGCCACGCCCGAGTCCGGTATGCCGGAAACGAGATCCACCTCTATATCCTTATCTTTCCGCGCCAGATACCTGCCGCACCTTTCGCGCACGGTCTCCGTATTGATCCCTTCATAGCTGGATGCCGGGAACCCCGTATAGATCCACAGGAACGCGCATATCTGGTTGGCGTCATTTCCCGGCCTTTTCCGCGCCATCCCCTCTGCGGTTACCAGGACAACTTCCCCGGGAGCGAGCCCCTTCACGGTCTCGAACCTGTTGTTGGGAAAAGCGCTTGTCTCGGAAGTCACTGCCCAGGCGTCCTCCCTCTTTCCTACGACAAGAGGAGTATAACCCAGGCGGTCTCTCGCCGCGTAGACCCCTTCATTGTTCAGAAGAAGCAGAGAACAGGATCCTTCTATCTTCTCGAACATCTTCTCAATACCATCGGTAATATCTTCCCCCTGATTGATCAGTTTACCTATCAGCTCTGTCACGTTCACGGCGCCGCTGCTCATCTCGCTGAAAGAAATTCCTTTTTCAAGTAATTCGCCGGCCAGGGTTTCGGAGTTCTCGATCAGCCCGCCGGTCACTATGCAAAAGGGACCGAATTTAGAGTTCATGTATATGGGCTGTTCGTTACTGTCGCTTATGACCCCTATCCCTTTGGTCCCCGTCATGCGTTTGGCATCTTCGTAAAACTTTGATTTGAACTGGCTGTTAGTTATATTGTGTATCTGGCGCTGGAAATCCTCGCCCAGCACCGCCATGCCGCCGAACTGGGTCCCGAGATGAGAATGATAATCTGTCCCATACAGTAAGGTATCCGCGCAATCCCCTTTAGAAACCACTCCGAATACTCCACTCATGTTCTGCCTCCGTTTTATTTAATCCCGCCCCTCGTCCCGTATATGGTTTTAATTTGATCTAAAACTTCACGAGTTTGAGGCGGGGATTCGGTTTGTATTTTCTTCCGACCTTGGAAAGGGCTTTCCCGTTCATCTTGACCACATCCGCGGTAAAATCGACCTTTTCGCGGAAAAGCGCCGAACCTACCCCAACGGCGTCGAACGGGACCTTCAGCTTTATGAACCTCTTTATCTTCTCTTCGTTGAAACCGCTGGAGATGATCATCCTGACAAAATCGAACCCCTTTTTATCCAGCGCTTTTCTTGCCTTAAAAACAAGTTCCGGACATACGCCGTAGGAATCCTTTCCCTTACCCTTTACCGCTTTATCTCTTACGTCTTCCGCGGTATCAAAACGAACTCCCCATAATCTTTTTCCCAGCGCTTCGGCGACTTTCAGAGAAGTGTTGATAGAGTCGTTGTTAAAATCAACGAGGACGATCCTCTGGATATCCCCGGGCATGTATCTGTCGAACGCAACGGCCGCTTTGACCGTATCCCCGTTATAAGCCGCGATCAGTCCGTGAGGCACGGTCCCGAGCCCTTTCTCTCCCCACCATAGCCCCTGGGCATCGGTTGAAACGCCCAGAGCGCCGGATATGAAAGCGGCATACCCGTCTGTGGTCTGGACCCTGTAATGATCGAACCTTGCCGGAAAGAAAAATACCTTCTTATCTTTCGCCGCCTTTACGACCTTTTTCACCGCCGTCGCTACGGCAGTCGGTCTTGCGATGACTCCTAAATAAACGGTCTCAAGATGAGCGAAGGTGCTGTAATCCCCTTCTATCGTCATCACCGTCTCGCCGGCTTTTACCTCGTCCCCGTCGTAAAGAGCCCTTATCCTGAGGTCTTCCGGCCTGTCGGCGCAAAGCCTGAGGATCGCTATGGCCTCGTCGAGACCGCAGACCGTAGCGTCCTTCCTGCAAAAGACCTGCATAAGAACACTGTTGTGATTCTTATCTTTCTCAAGTATTTTCCTGGTGCGGACAAAATATTTATCGCTGTACCATCCGCTCTTTATCTTCTTTACGGGAATGTCAAAAACGGAAGGTTTAAGCCTCTTGCCGTATTCCCATCTTGTGACCTTCATCCCTCCGGGATCATTTGATCTCTGCGCCATACACGCTCTCCATTCTCTTGAGGGCAAAATCGTGCGCCTCTTTGTCAAAATCCGCGATACCGTCCTTGAAAACAACGGTCCTGTACCCCCTGACACTCAGATCCGCTACCGCTTCCATTACGCATATTGAAGTGCAGACACCGACCACATCCACCTCTTCAGGGTTAAGTTCTACAAAAAGCCTTTCAAGATCCGTCCCGTAGAAAGGTATCACTGTCGTTTTCTCTACAACGATATCCCCGGGGGCGGGTTCCAGTTCCTCGATCACTTTCGCGCCTTCGGATCCCTTGACAGCATGCGGGCTGAACATGCTGAATTCCCTGTCATCAGGCGCGTGCGCGTCGCACGAATAGATGACCTTGCAATCAGGCCCCCTGCATTCGTCTATCTTCTTCTTAATGAAAGGTATGATCTTCCGGCTGTTATCCCCGCAATAAAGAGGGCCCTCCTTTTCCATAAAATCCTTCAGCATGTCTATTATCAGCAGTACTCTCATACACCCTCCGGCCTGCTCGGCGTAGAACTTAACTGGTTAAATTTTCTTTATACTTTAACATCCTAAATCCCCCTAACCCCCTTTTTCAAAGGGGGGAAATACTTATTATTTTTTTCATAGTAGAATTTCAGCAGTATCTACGAGCCCCCTGCAACAAGCACATCCTCAAGTTCCGAGATCGGTCAGCGGTTGACGGTGATACGAGACGCGAGATACGATGTACCCGCTGCTTCCCGCCTATCCCGGACAGTGAAGTTTTTTGTTCGCGGCCTGGAGGCCGCTCCTACAATGAAGTTATCAGCTACCTGTCCGACCCCGCCAGCGCCTTACCCATATCATACGCTTTCCGGAGAACATCGGATTTTTCAAGAACGTCCCCTTTTTTTTCCACGCCGGGAGAGAAGAGCTCTTCTTCGTAAGAAATATTGATCGTGGCAAAAAAATGTCTGACTATTGACCTGGCATTGTCGAAAAAATCCTCTCTCTCAGAAGCTTCAACACAGATAAACCCGCCTTTCATCCTTTTCCCGAAAACATCTCTGTGGAGGATATTTTTCGCCAGCCACACGCACTGAAAACGATCGATCATCGTCTTGGTCTGGGCGGAAAGGCTTCCGAAAAACACCGGCGAAGCCACTATCAAAGCATCGGCTTCCTTGATGGCGCGGAAGATAAGTTGAATGTCGTCCTCGACCACGGAAAGGCCTTCTTCGTTGATGTTCTCGTATTCCCGTTCCTGACACGGCGCGATATCAAGGTCGTTCAGGACCAGTTTCTCCGTTTCGGCCCCGCTTGATCCTGCCCCTTCAAGCGCCTTTTCAAGCAGAACGTCCGTGTTCCCGCCCTTTCTCGGACTTCCAAGTAGCCCCAGTACTTTCATGATAAGTGACCAGTATCTACAGTATTCATTTGCCCGGATCCTCCGGTCAAGCCGGAGGATGACATTTGTTTTGTGTCAGAAATTGATTTCACAGCGCACTACTCCACCCTAAATGATAGTTCCCGAAGGAATAGTGGTGTTCTTGGTTATTATGACTATATGGTCTCTGATGAAATAGTTCGGCCCGTCAAAATTCTCCAGATTCTTCTCGTTCAGGATCCTGACGTTGTCGCCGATCCTCACGTTCTTGTCAAGTATGGCTTTTCTTATCAGACAGTCCTTGCCTATTCCCTTCGGGGGTATCCCCCTGGAGATATTCTCGTTCATCTCCTCGACCGTCTCGTAAAAATCGGAACCCATCGCCACGGTATCTTCTATGACACAACCGTGGTCGACCCTGAACCTGAGACCTATTATCGAATGCTTTATCCTGGACGAAAGCACTATCGCGCCTTCAGCGACCAGGCTTCTCTCTATGCAACAGTCCTCAAATTTAGCCGGAGAGAGGTACCTTGGCCTGGTATATATCAGCCACCTTTCGTCAAACATGTCCAGTGGCGGCAGTGGATCCGTAAGCGACAGGTTCTCCTCATAAAAGCTCTTTATCGTCCCTATATCATGCCAGTAGCCGTTAAAAGGAAAAGCGTACATGGCTCTTTCCCCGATAGCGCCGGGTATTATCTCTTTGCCGAAATCAACTTTTTCGTCTTTCGCGAGAAGTTCCGTCAGCGTGGATTTATTGAAGAGGTATATTCCCATCGATCCCAGAAAGCGTCTTTCCCTGCCGAGTTTGACGGCCATATTCCTCACCTTTAAAGAGCTTTCCGGTTTTTCAACGAACTTTGTTATCCTGGTATGACCGTCTATCCCCATTATACCCAGTTTCGATACCTCTTCAGGTTTAACGTAATTGCAGGCAACGGTCAGTTCCGCCCCTTTGTCAAGATGATGCCGGTACATGTCCCTGAGATCCATCTTGTACAACTGGTCGCCGGAAAGGACAAATATATGTTTGACCGCGGGGTCGTTAAAATGTTTTAAACAGCGCCTAACCGCGTCCGCCGTCCCCTGGAACCAGTCCGTGTCTTCCATGGACTGTTCGGCAGCCATTATCTCGATGAACCCCTTGGTGAACGGGTCCATGTTGTAAGTGCGGCTTACATGCTTGTTCAGGGATTCGGAAAGGAACTGTGTGAGTATATAGATGCGGTTGAACCCGGAGTTCAGACAGTTGCTGACGGGTATGTCTATCAGCCTGTACTTCCCAAAAAGGGGCGCGGCGGGTTTACACCTTTCCGCGGTAAGCGGATAAAGCCGCGTTCCTCTGCCACCCCCTAGTATTATGCACAATACTTCTTTCATGATATTCCGTTTCCTTGGCCCGGGAATACAGCGGGGCCGCCAGGGCCCCGAAGTGTATGTTCCTTGTTTTTCCCCGTGTTATTTCTTTTTCAAGCCCGACAACACGAGTTTCTCCGCCTTATACCAGTCAACCTGATGGTCGCCATGAGTGTATCCTCTTTCTACGTAAAGATCGTAGGCTTTCTTCTCGATCAGTGAAAAGAGTTCTTCCGAACTTATTTTACCGGACGCCTTTTTTCTCCCGGTCGAAATCGATTTCTTTTTCGTCAACGATTTCCCTGTAAGCTTTTTTATGACTTTCTTCATCATGACCTGTTTGCACCTCCTCTGATCTATTAGGCCATTTCTCCCCTGTCTTTCTTCCCGGCGTATACGCCGCAATCTATGTTCCTGAACACGTTGTCCCTGTTTTCCGATTCCTCCAGCATGGCCATATCCACCCTGCCGCTCCGCAGCTGCCCGTGGAGGGCAAGAAACCTCCCGATATGATCGCGCGTCCTGTTGACGGCGTAATCCGTGAAGGTCCCCGTCTTCATGATGAACGCCCAGTCGCTTGACTGGGCCAGAAGCAATTCCCTTCCCATCTGTTCCAGCACCCTCTTTTCGATACCCGTTGCAGCGCCGTAATCCCTTGCGTCCCCGGACATGAGCTCGGCCATCTTGTGAAGGTGCCTGTAGATCCAGTCGTTGCTGCCGTCCAGCCATACCTCGTTATAACCCTTGTACCCCCAACTGGACATGGACGGGGTTATTACCTGGAACCTGTCATACATCGAGAGATACTCCGCGGGCGTTACGGTCTTTATCGTATCCTGGTCAAAATGTATCTTTCTCAGGAGAAAATCCAGCCATTCGGGGCCCTCGAACCACCAGTGCCCGAAAAGCTCGGCGTCATAAGGCGCTACTATGATCGGGGAACGGTCCATGATACCGGCGAGGTGCTCCACCTGCTTTTGCCTGTTGAACATGAAGTTCCCGGCATGGCCGGCCGCGGTATCCATTGCCGTCTGCCGGTCGTATATATCCTTGAAATCGCCTTTTCCCGTGATCCTGTGATATTTGATGCCCGTGTTTACGCGGGCCCCGCATCCGTTGATATAAGGCCTTATATAATCGTAATCAAGATCAAAGCCGATATCCCTGTAATACTCCCTGTAACTATGGTCGCCCGGGTACCCCTCTTTCGAGCTCCATACGGCTTTGGAGCTTTCCATGTCCCTTCCGAAAACGGCTACGCCCGATCCGCACAGATAAGAGCTGTAAACCCCGTATTTCGGCCGCGGTGTCCCGAACAGTATCCCGTGAGCTTCGACAAAGAAATACTTTATGCCGAATTCCTTAAGGATCTCGTCATGCCCGGGCTGATAGGCGCATTCGGGAAGCCATATCCCCCTGGGAGAAGCCCCGAAGACATCCTTATAAGTATCTACCGCGACCTTTACCTGCGCTCTTACCGCCTGTCCGTGCGGGTCAATCAACGGCAGGTACCCGTGTGTCGCGCAGCAGGTGATGACCTCTACTTTCCCAAGGTCCTGGAATTTCCTGAAAGCGGACGTAAGGTCGTTACCGTACTTCCCGGAGAACACCTCTCTCGCCCGGTTGAACCTCTCAAGGTACATAACGGCAAGCCTGTTGATCTTTTCGTCCGTCCGCGTCCTCTCGACCTCAAGTTCAGCGAGACGTCTGAGACCGTCCAGATACCGGAGATACTTTGACACAAGAAGCTCATCCCTCAGCATGGCCAGGAGCGTGGGGCTCAGTGAGACAGTGATACGGAAATCAACGCCGTCACCGATGAGCCTGTCGAAAGTATCGATAAGAGGCACATACGTGTCCGTTATCGCCTCGAACAGCCACTTTTCCTGGAGAAAATTCTCGTATTCAGGATGCCTTATAAAAGGCAGGTGCGCGTGCAGGACTAAAGCTAAATAACCTTTTGCCATGATCACTTCTTATCATCAATAGCAGCGCGACTCGCGCTGCCGGAAGAGCCGGACGTTACACCGCCGGAAAACAGCCATTTTTTCAGATATTGTTCCATTGACTCCCTCATCTCAAGTGAGCTTTTGCCTATACCACCCGCCGCGGCAAAAAGTTTGTTATAGAGGTCTTCCGGACACATCCAATTCTCGTCCAGGACATCGGATATGCGGTTGGAGGGAGTCTGCACCGTATTGGATCCGGCAAGACTGAAAAATTTTCCGCCGGCGCAGATTATACCTACTTCGGCCATCCATTTTTTTCCCGGATAACCGGTGTGAATATACCAGCTGTTCGCCCAGTCTTTAATCTCAAAATCATAGATCACTTTTGAAGGCCGATCCGCGTCACGGTCAGTTACATCGTATACACGCAATACGCTTCCAGAGGCTGTAAGCCCTTCTCCCCGTATTTTTTCCCTTATACCGTCCTCGATATCCTTCTTTATCTCCCAGTAGGCGAAAACGCTCCAGGGGTCCCTCACCATCAGAACGATCTTATTGTCACCATAACCGCTCGGCAACTGGAACTTCCTGCCATCTGAAAAGCCCGCATTCGCGGAATTGGAATCCTCCATTAGGCCTCCTTACGGGATGATCAATGTTTTTAGCTCGTAAGTAATTATAATACGGGATGCCTAGAACCTATTTCATAACCCTGTTCTACTGCGGCTGGCTGCAAAAATCATTGACTGCGTTTTCGGGGCAAAACGTCCTCAACGTAGCGCACCGGCTACGTTTCCGGGCATTTTGCCCCTCAGGCCTTGTCAATGGCTTTTTCGCTCAGCCTCGTAACAAACAGGGTTATGAAATGGGTTCTATAGATTGTAACCCTTCGCGTTGAAAACTGTCAATGAAAAACTTTTTACAAAACTAGGGACAGACACTAGTTTCCTTAAGGAAACTAGTGTCTGTCCCTAGTTTTAACGGCTCATCAGGTTCCTGTACAACTCCATATATTTCTCGGCAGACCGGGCCCAGGAAAAGTCATATTTCATGGCGCGGACCATGAGGGCCTTCCATGAATCTTTGTCTTCATATACGTTCAAAGCTCTTCTTACAGCCGCGAACAAAGCGTCTTCCGTGATAGGCCCGAACTTGAACCCGTTACTTCCGTCCCTGTCTTCATCGAAATCGACGATAACGTCGTCAAGGCCCCCCGTCGCCCTTACCACGGGGATGGTCCCGTATTTTATGCTGTATATCTGGTTAAGGCCGCACGGCTCATATCTTGACGGCATAAGAAAAATATCACACCCGGCCTCTATCTTATGGGCCAGCTCGTCATTAAAATCGTTGCACACATAGACATTTCCGGGATATTTCCCGGCCAATCCGGAAAAAAGCCTGTTGTAACGCGAACTGCCCCTGCCGAGGATCACAAGACCGGCGCCGAGCTCAACGATCCTGCCGGTTATGCGCGCCAGAAGGTCCATCCCTTTCTGCTCGGCCAGCCTCGTAACACAGCCAAGTAAAGGCGCCTCCGGGGGAAGCGGCAGGCCCGTATGCTCGAGCAGGTCCCTTTTGCATTTTTTCTTCCCGTCCAGGTCTCCCGCGTCGTAATTGACCTTAATATGACTGTCACTGCCGGGGCTCCACACAGAGTAATCTGCCCCGTTAGGGATACCGTAAAGCGTATCCTTCCTCGAACGGAGGAGCCCGTCGAGTCCGCATCCGTATTTGGGCGTCATTATCTCCTCCGCGTACCGGCGGCTTACCGTGCTTACGGCATCGGAATAAAGTATCCCCGATTTCATGAAATTCAGCCTCCCGTAGAACTCCAGATCGTTCATGTTGAAAAAGCTGTCGGGTATACCGATCCCGCGCATTATCCTCCTGTTGAAGACCCCCTGATACGCTATATTATGTATCGTAAAAAGCGTCTTTATACCACTGAAGAACTCGTCATTATTGAGTTGAAATCTGAGATAAAAGGGTATCAGCGCGGTCTGCCAGTCGTTGCAATGTATGATATCCGGTTTGAATCCCACTTTCTTTATCGATGCAAGCGCGGCCCTTGAAAAATAACCGAATCTCTGGCCGTTGTCCGGATAATCACCTTTGGGCGTCCCGTAAAGCCAGGGCCTCTCGAAGTATTTCTTGTTCTTTATAAAAAATGTGGAAACTCCTTTTTCCCTGTTCGAATAAAGATCGAACCCGAATATCCCCCCCGAGAAAGGCGGTTTTATGCCAACGGCTTCTTTGGTCAATTTAAAATTCCCGTCCTTCACGCAACCATACAACGGCATTATGCCCCTGATATCACACCCGAAAGACGCAAGGGCTTTCGGCAGGCTTCCGGATACATCCGCCAGACCGCCGGTCTTGGCGTAAGGAACGGCCTCGGATGACACAAAGAGGACCTTTGGAACGCGTGCCATCTCGGACGGCGGCGTGGACACGCGCAGATCCCGGACCAAAGGCCCGGACGGCACCGGTTCCGAAAGGTAATACGGCGGCTTTTCCCCGGAAAGGGTGTATATGTTCGCGAGGTGCATCCTGAACAACTCGTCAAAAACGAAGTTCAGTTCGCTTTCGAAATCGTCATACCACCAGAACCAGTCGCTGCCTTCAGCGATATAGAGTTCTTCCAGCGCCTTGCTGTCCGGATGACCGGAGGCGAAAAGCTCTTTTCTTGCTTTCTCGAGATATTCCCAGGCCTTATCCTTCTGGGGCGAACCTGTCCATTTTCTGAAACTGTGTTCCATCCACGAACCGCTGAAAAGCCTCTTAATACGTTTCCTTTGAACACGAGACCCGAGATATCCTCCGACCGTCACCAGGTCCGTTTCTTTGCCTGATGACAGCTTTTTGTAGATCTTCGAGAGGAACGACTTGCCGCCGTCGGCAAAATAAGGCCAGGGGTTTTCCCCGTCCAGAATAATGGAGACCACATGCTCACTATCGTGTTTTCCGACGGTTCCGGCGATCTCGCCGATATCCCTGATCAGGTTCGCCGCAGCTTTTTTCCCCGGCATACCGGCGTATTCAAAACTGATAGCGTTGGAAATGTTAACGTCCCTGAAAAGCATATCTATCCTACTGCCCTTCTCTTCCGCGGTGAAAGCCCTGTAGAGAAGCTCTTCCCTGGGGATATCCTCTCCCCTGAAAGATTCCAGCAGGACACCTTCGTCCGACGCTATCCACTTTATGCCCTCTTCGACCATAACCGGTATTATTTCCTGGCTGACGCCGCCCTCGGGCGGCCATATGCCCGCGGGAGCTTTTCCAAAAACCTTTTTGTACAGATCCACAGCCTTCTTTACCTGCGCTCTGGCGTCATCCGCGAAGTCAAAACCCTCACCCGGATCTCCCCCGCACAAAAGGGGTGTTATCGGATGATAATACGGAGACGTCGATATCTCGATCCTGCCTTCGTCCTGCAGCCTTTTATATAGTGGAATAATGGACGCTACGACCTCGTCCTGACGTTTGAGAAGCGCCGCTTTTTCATCCTCAGTATAAAATTCCCCCTTACGGAGGAGCCCCCTGATAAGGGGATCCTTTTCTTTCAGCGTGAAACCGCACCAGGCAAGATTGAACAGGACCTGAATGTCCCTGAGATCGGAATCGCCGAACTCCTTTACTTTTTCCCTCAGCACCTCTTCTTGGAGGTCATTCCCTCTTTTAAAGAAAAGTTCTTTGTACCTTCTTAAAGAGAACGTCGCTTTGTTAAGGTCAAAGGAGAAAAAATTCCTGAGGATGAAATACCTGTCTTCCGAAGTCAGGTCGGACGCGTTCTTTCCGGACAACCGGTAATATGTGTCATCTTCCCCCCCGCCCCCTGAAATGTCCAGGAGCTGCCATATAAGGGACGGAGTAAGATTGAAGGTACATTTTACGCCCGGGAAATCGTCCAATATGGAGGCCATGTCCAGGTAAGAATACGTCGAATGGAGCCGAACCCATGGAAGATGATACTTTCCCGTAACCAGATCTTTATATAACGGCTGATGCATGTGCCAGAGAAATGCTACAGATAGCCGGGGACGCCCCATTAGGTACCACCCTGCATATTTGAATTAGTATTAAGCCTTAAATTTTTCATATATTCTTAAACTGTAAAACCCGGGAGTATTTGAGGCACAACAAGTCGTACAGGTTTTATTGTTTTCCTTTTTTTTTATATAATTCGAACTTGCAGGGTGGCACCTAATGGGGCGTCCCCACTTTTCCCCGCCTCCTCTGTGATCTTATCCAGTCAATAAGGTCTGTAAAAAAGTTTTTGCGTTTTTCTTC
The DNA here is from genome assembly GCA_034723315.1 of Candidatus Omnitrophota bacterium. Classification (GTDB taxonomy): domain Bacteria; phylum Omnitrophota; class Gorgyraeia; order Tantalellales; family Tantalellaceae; genus JAYEOV01. Next base: position 11,867 of record JAYEOV010000049.1, read on the forward strand.
GTATATTTCAAGCCCTTTGCGTTTCAATGTCATGATATCATCCCAGAGGTCATTGGATTTCAGAAGAGAGAAAACTACCATGGGATTCAGCGAAGGGTCTACCCCGACGAACGTGCGCCTGGCCTCTATCGTATAACCTGTCTTGCCCCACGGGGCGTCATTATACCGTAAAAGCGCCTTGTTATGGGTCTTCAGGTATATCTCCCGTCCGTCCGTTCCGGAGATATAAGCCTCCTTTTTAGACATTTCATCCAGGATCACCCTGTAGCGCAAGGCGTATCTCATCATCTTTGCCAGATCACGGGCCGTTGAATACTGTCTGTCCTTTTTCCCCGTAGGCAGTCCCGAAGCGTTCGCGAAACGGGTATCGTTCATGCCGATCTCAACGGCCTTTGCGTTCATCAGCTCAACGAACCTCGTTTCGCTGCCGGAGACACTCTCAGCGATGGCGACCGCGGCGTCATTTGCCGACTTTATCAATATTGCCGCAAGCAGATCCCTCAGCTTATAACCAACACCGGTTTTCAGGCCCGCGACCGTCGGTTCGACCCTCAATGCTTTCTTCGTCGGGACTATTTCACTTTCAAGAGGCATGTTCTCGACCGCCACAACGGCTGTCATGACCTTGACAGTTGATGCCGGCGGATATCTTTTATCCGGGTCCTTCTCATAAAGCATTTCTCCGGTCCTGGCCCCGGTTATCATCGCGCTTTTCGCGTTTACGTCCACTTCCACCGGCGGAAGTTCCCTCGTACAGCCGGCGAGAACAAGGACGTAAACCGCAAAAAAGGCAAGAGCTGGCCGTATTGCGCATTTCACTTTGAATAGCCCAATATATTTCATCGGATATATAGTATATAGTTTCAGATAAATTTGTAAAGTTTTAATAAACTTCCACGAGTTCACACCCGTGGTTTTACCCGAGGCAACCCTTGGACCCTTCATCGCGACAAGCCGCGGGGAATTACACCCGATGACCCTTCGCCTCCCTCTTTTCCCGGCTCGAAAAGGGAATCTTAATATTTGACAAGTATTTATACTTGTTATATACTTGTTACAGGAGGAAAAATAATTAAACACATAAACAGGTTCAAATTTCTTGCCACGGTTTCGGACAGAGGACAAATATTCATCCCGAAAGTCCTTCAGGATTACTTCAGGATAAGAAGGAGAGATAAGGTTATTTTTGTCGTTAAAGACGACGGCAGGGTCATTTTCCGTAAAAAAAGAAAGGGAGACCGACAATGAAAAAAAAGAAATTTCTCCAGGCTTGCGATATCGGAGGGTCCATCTACGGGAAGAAGCGGAGCTCTGGGAAAAAGGTCAGCCCGATCCACAAAAGCGTAACCAGTAAGGAGCTCATGGAAGTCTACAGCAAGTTCTACAAGGATCAGGTTTCCGCGTTGTACAGGGCTGTACGCAAAAAAAAGTAGTTCTAACCAGGGTACCACGTTCTAGAAATAGGGGAAATAGGGGGACAACGCCCTGTTTCCAGACGTGTCATTGGTTCTTTATGAACTACCGGAACCCAGTTCGATCCCTACCGGACAATGATCGGCCCCCTGCACCTCAGGCATGAGAAAAGCGTCTTTCACCCGGGGAAGCATTTCTTCGGTCACGAAAAAATAGTCTATCCGCCAGCCTACGTTCCTTTCACGCGACCGGCTCTTGTAGTCCCACCAGGTATACTGCCCGGGGTCCCCGTTGAAATTTCTGAAAATATCAACGTACCCGTGTTCGACGAATTTATCCATCCATTTCCTCTCAACCGGCAGAAAACCCGAAAACATCTCATTCTGTTTGGGGCGGGCGAGGTCGATCTCCTTGTGCGCGGTATTGAAATCACCGCAGACAAGGATATCGCGCCTTTTAACACCGTCTATATACTCAAGAAACCTTTCATAAAAATCCAGTTTATATTCCAGCCTGGACGGTCCCATCCCGCCGTTCGGGAAATATACGTTTATCAGGATGAAATCCCTGTAATCAAGGACAAGGACCCTGCCTTCAGTATCAAAGGACGCGGGCGGGAAATCGTCCCTGACGGAAACCGGTTCCTTTTTCGTAAAGACAGCTACCCCGGCGTACCCCTTACGCCCGGGATTGTTCCAATAGGTCGAATATCCGTCCGGCGTCTTAAGCGGCGGCTCCAGCTGTTCAGGAAAGGCTTTGGTCTCCTGTAGGCAAAGGATATCCGGTTCCTCTTTAACGAGCCAGCCGAGAAAACCTTTCCGCGCGACCGATCTTATTCCGTTGACGTTCCAGGAGAGGATTTTCATTGCAATTCCGTTTCTATTCAGTCCATAGTCAACGTCCACAGTCGACAATGGACCTAAAAAAGCAATTTCCGGTTCAACTGCCGGATACCGCGGCCCTGACTGCCGATACATACTCCCCAACAAGGTTGCCTATGGACGCGAAGTCTTTCTCTGCGAGCCACTCCTCCCTGAAAACGCTCGCCCCGAAAGCTACGGCATCCGCGCCGCTGGAGAAATATTCTCCGATATTCTCCACCCGTACTCCCCCGACGGCCATAAGCTCGATATTTTTGAACGGACCCTTGAGTTCTTTGATGTATTTCGGGCCGAACATGCCGCACGGGAAGACCTTGACCATAGTGGCCCCCGCGTTCCACGCGTCAAGCACCTCCCGCGGCGAGAAAGCCCCGGGAAATACCGGGATCCCTTTCCCTGCGCAGCAGGTTACCGCGTTTTCTTCCAGCACGGGCATTACTATGAAACTCGCGCCGGCTTCACAGGCTTCCTTAACGTCTTCGGTCGAAAGGACGGTCCCCGCCCCCACAGCTACGCGACCCCCGGAAACCTCACAGGCTTTTGATATTATGCCGGCCGCCCCGGGCGTGTTCATCGTGACCTCTATGGTCTCCAGGCCGGCCTCGATAACGGCTTCCATTAGCGGTCCCGTCTCAGAAGCGTCTATCCCCCTGACTATTCCCATGAGCGGAAGTTCCTTGAACCTGTTAACATCCATGATCAGTCGATCTCCATGGCCGACATAGTTTCAAAAAACTCCATATAAGCGTCTTTTTTGTCGCTCTTCCTTAAAGCCATCGCCGCCCTGGGGTGTTCGTTGAACATGCCCGTAACGGCGTAAGGAATGAGGTAACCCCACTCGATCTTCTCCCTTAGAGGGAGAAAGTCTTTTTCGATCACATCCAGGACCGGCCGGATATCGAACTTGGGGTTCTTGAGAAAACCTATTAAAAGCTCAAGGGGACAATTCCCGGCGGCCCTGCCTATCCCGTATATCGTTCCGTCCACGAAATTGGCCCCTTCTATAATCCCCTGTATGGTGTTCGCATAGGCAAGCTGCTGGTTATTATGCCCGTGTATGCCTACCTCTTTTGTTTTGAGAAACTTCTTATACTTTTCAACAAGATACTGTACGTTCTCCGAGTACAAAGCCCCGAAACTATCGACAATATAGACAGCCAGGACCTTCGTCTCTCTCTCTATCTGCTCCAGCGCCTCGTCAAGCTCGTTATCAAGCGCTCTTGATATGGCCATGATGTTTATCGTAGCTTCATATCCCTTGTCCGTCGCTTCGTTCGCCAGTTCGATCGCCTTATCGATATCCTTAACGTAAGTAGCGACGCGTATCATGTCTATAACGCTGTCCTCACAGGGAAGGATATCCTCTTTTTCCACGCGCCCGACATCCACCATAACTGAAAGCTTCGTATCCGATTCTATCCCTTTTATCGCCCGTTTAATATCATCCTCGTCGCAGAACTTCCATTTCCCGAACTTGTCGGGAGACATTATGCTCCTGGAACATCTGTATCCTATCTCCATGTAATCAACTCCGGAGGCAGATACCGCCCTGTAGACCTCGCGCACGAAATGGTCATCAAAATAATGATCGTTGATGAGGCCTCCGTCCCTGATAGTACAGTCAAGAACTTTTATCTTTTCTCTGAACATATTTCATCTCCTTTTTTTTTACAAAGAGGCGCCGCCGGATCGCCTCTTCTTTCTAGAAGCCATTTCAAATCAGTGGGGTCAGACCTTAACAGTTAACAGAACTTAACGCCCTTCGGGCGAACTTCTCACTTATCCCGTAGGAGCGGCCTCCAGGCCGCGAACAAAATTATCAGCATGGGTTCGCCGCCTGGAGGCGGCTCCTACGGCTTTGATTAATGTGCTCTCAAAAAGGAATTCCTGCTATATTGAAATTCTGTTACGAAAATTTATTGATATTTTTTGTTAACTGTTAAGGTCTGACCCCATTAACTCTTAACTTTATTCATCTTGAGATCCTTCGTCGCTTTGCTGCTCAGGATGAGCAACCGGGGCTATAAAAACTCCCCGACTGCTCAAATAATTCGAGTGGCGCGTTTTTCCTCAGGGCCGTTTATTTTCTTTTTCCGGCCCGCGAGACCGTTTCCCGGTCCCGGAATCCAGCACCTTGTTAACCAGTTCCAGGAGTTCTGAAAGACGTATGGGCTTGACAAACACATGCTCGCATAAACTCTTATTCGATTGCAGTACCTGGGGCAAGGCGATGGACCCGGTAAGAATGATAACCGGAATATCAATTTTCAGTTTTTTCATCTCCCTGAGCAGGGTTGAACCGCTCATCACCGGCATTTTTTCGTCAAGCAAGATCAGGTCTATCGGCGTGCCTTCCAAAAGAACATTCAGAGCTTCCTGGCCGTCATACGTCTTTTTGACGCTGAAACCATGCATGGTCAGGAAATTACTGACTATTTCCACTATCTTTACTTCATCGTCGACCACTAGAATATTTTCACCGCTCATCATTCATGCTCCCCGGGATATTTTAATCTCCAGAAGCCATTTCATAACCCGGTTCGTAACGAGGCTGAGCGAAAAAGCCATTGACAAGACCTGAGGGGAAAAATGCCCGGAAACGTAGCCGGTGCGCTACGTTGAGGACATTTTGCCCCGAAAACGCGGTCAATGGCTTTTGCAGCCAGCCGTAGTAGAACGGGGTTATGAAATGGCTTCTTAAAACTTCACGCCGGATAAACCGCGGGCAATAACACTGTCGCCGTCGTGCCGGCGTCTATCTCGCTCTCATAGAGCATCTTGCCGCCATGCTCCTGGACAATAGTATGGCTTACCGCCAGCCCAAGGCCGGTCCCCTGCTGTTTGGTGGTAAAAAAAGGTTCAAAGACGTTCTCCAGAACTTTCTGTGTCATACCTTCGCCATTATCTTTTATATCGATCCTGAGAAAATCACCTTCCCTGTAAACCTTCAACGTTATAACACCTCCGTTTGGCATGGCGTCAGCGGAGTTCCGCATGATGTTCATGAACACTTCCTGCAGCTGTTTGTCGTTCCCCATCACCAGAGGCAGATCCCGGGTTATGTCCTTTTCAAACACGATATTTGATATATGAAAGTGATGTTCCAGGATGCTGGAGATAAGGTCAAGTGTTCTGGAAACATCAAGCAATTTCTTCTCCACCTTGCCTAATCTGGCATATTTCAAAAGCCTCTGTATAATATCTTTGGCGAAAAAGCACTGGTCCAGTATCACGTTAAGCACATCTTTCATCTTTTCGTCTTTGACCCCTTCTATCAGTGCGAATTCAGCTCTCCCGGAAATGATCATCAGGGGGTTGTTCACCTCATGAGCCATGTCTGACAGGAGCCTGCCGAGCTGGGCCAGCCTGTGGGACTCTTCCACCATTCTGCGCTGCGTAATGTCCTGGCACTGGACCATATACCCGATTACTTCCTTCTCCCTGGAAATGGGGGAAATGGTAAAAAGAACGTATCCCGTGCCTTCCCGGATCGTTTCAAAATCGACCTTATCAAAATCGTACTCTGACTCGTGTTGGACAACTTTCCCGGCGCGGATCTTGTTTATGTCCGTTCCCGGCAATTTGAGGTCCTTGAACAGGTTCTGTTGCATTATCTGCCCGAAGTTATCAAGGCCGAATATTTCCAGATAGGCCTTATTGACCATCAGAAACTCACCTTCGGGATTATGGATACCGACGCCGATAGGCGATTGTTCGAAAAGGTCCCTGAACCGCCTCATGGCCTCGACAAGGGCGTCCTCGGTCTGAAGGATCTCCCTCTCTTTGTCGATCAGTGATTTGAGCAGGGCGTTCGTCTCGTCTATTGACCACTCTTTGCTTTTCCCGCGTTTCACGGGTTTTTTCCCGGTCGAGACCGTTTTTTTCTTTTTGTCCTTTTTATCCGGACTTTTCTTCCTCTTCATATCCTGATCCTCTTTTAAGGTTAGATCCCTAAAGCCTCTTCCCGGACCTGCTTCTTCCCGATCGCAGGACATTTCACGTCTCCGGGATCCTGTATCCGTTCATAAAACAGGGAAGCCCGCCAGTCGAAAGAGAGGGTTTCCCGTGTTTTTGCTGTATCCTGGCCTACCGGGGTCTGGGCATTTCCTGGATCCCTTCCTTATATCCGTCGGTATACCCCTTCTTGTATCCGTTATTGTATCCGGCCTGGTAACCTTCCGAATACGCGTTTCTGGGATCCACTGAATCCACGCGGTCGACATCATCGACCTTCTCCCCGCTCATAGAGTCAAGCAGCGCGCCACCGACTATGTTAACCCCCGCGCCGGCAAGGGCTCCTTTCCAGACATCACCGCCCTTTGCTCCGGAAGCCGCTCCGCCTACAGCGCCGGCACCCGCGCCCAGGAGACCCTGTCGAAGTAAATCAGAGGAACCTCTTCTGTCCGCGAAACACTCTCTCAAAGGCAGTGCCATGATGACCGCTGCGAGAATAAAACAAACTACTAATTTCATGTTCATATCCGCTCTCCTTCCTGGATAAAAAAGCAAGTAAGTAAAGGGCCTGTTCCCGCGCAGGCCTATTCCCTGTGTATTGATTCTGTGAGCCCTTCTTTATAACCCTGGGTATACCCGGCCTTGTACCCGTTCTGGTAGCCGTCCTGATAGCCGTCCGAATAGGCCGATCTGGAGTTCATTGAGTCCACGTGGTCCACGTTATCCACTTTCTCTCCGCTCATCGAATCAAGCAGCGCTCCGCCGAGTATATTCACACCGGCGCCGGCAAGCGCCCCTTTCCATACATCGCCTCCCTTCGCGCCTGAAGCCGCTCCGCCTACAGCGCCGGCACCGGCCCCTAAAAGGCCCTGCCGGAGAAGATCGGAAGATTCTCTCCTCCCCGCGAAACTTTCCTGCAGAGGCAAGACCGCCAGTAAAAAGGCGCTTATCAGGCACACTATCATTTTCTCTCTCATGATCCCCTCCTTGATCGTTTTTACGGAAAAATCATATATTATATTAGCATATTATCTTAAACGCGTAAAATCTAAAAAAATAGTTGTAGTGTCAAGAATTATGGACACTGCTGACGGACCAGGGGCCGCTATGAACCGGACTGAAGTCATGTTCCCGGCCCCGGGGGCCGGACTTCCGTTTTTCGCGCTTCCCGGGCGCTGCCCTGGAACGTCCCCCGCGCAGTAAACTCCTCTTCTATCCCCCTGATAACGGCCTGTTTGTCGTTTATCCACTCCGGCGCGACCAGAAAATCCTTATCCGCGTCCGAGACAAGCCTGAAGATCACGCAGTCGGGCTTCAGGTTCTCGATAAAGTCGCACGCCGCTTTGATATAGTTATCCCGGCTTAAAAGGTCTATCCCTCCGCGCCGGAACATCCTTTCAAGCTCAGTGTCTTTCAACACGTGCAAGACATGCAGCTTTACGCCGGATACGGGAAGTTCAGATATACTCCTTGCCGTCCGGATCATATCTTCTCCGGTCTCTCCAGGCAGTCCAAGTATCACGTGCGCGCCGACCTTTATACCTCTTCGCGCGGTCATTTCGATCGCATCGACGCATTGTGAAAAACTGTGCCGCCTTTTCATATCCTCAAGGGTCCTGTCATTGACCGTCTGGAGCCCATATTCGATCCATACGTCGTAATCTTCACTGTAACTTTTGATAATATCCAGCTTCTCATTATCCACGCAGTCCGGCCTCGTAGATATAAAAAGGGCTACTATCCCGGGATATTCCCTTATCACGTCATACGCGGCTTTCAACCGGTCGGGAGAGGCGTTCGTACCGGCAGCATTCTGAAAATACGCTATGAACTTTTTTGCCCCGTATTTTTTTCCTGTTCTCCTCAAGGACACTTCTAACTGCTGCCGAAGCGGTTTCCCGGTCGCGGCGAAAGGACTGAACCCCAGCTCATTACAGTAGATACAACCACTTTCCCCCAGCGTCCCGTCCCTGTTAGGACAGGTAAACCCGGCGTTCAGGCTGATCCTCCTCACCTTTTCCCCGAAACGCTCCCGCAGATAGTTATTAAATGAATAATACATCTTTCAAAATAGGGGGACAGCGCCCCTATTTTATTTTTTCTCCAAAAAATAGGGGCGCTGTCCCCCTATTTTCTCAATTTTATCATCAGTATCGTGATCGCCGCCGGGGTCACACCGGAAATACGCAACGCCTGGCCGAGAGAGCGGGGTCTTACACTTGTGAGTTTTTCCCTTATCTCATTGGATAATCCTCCGACACACGAATAATCAAACCCTTCAGGTATGTTTATCTTTTCCAGGTCCGAGAACCTTTTTATCTTCGAAAGCTCTCTCTCAATATATCCCGCATACTTTATGTCCACTTCCAACTGCACTTTTTCGTAATATGAAAGCCTTTTCTCCCCGCTCTCGAATGACGCTATATCATCGTACGAAAGCCCCGGCCTCTTCAGCAACTGAAGCAGGGATAATTTCCGGGACAAAGGCCGTTCGTTCTTTTCCCGTAACATGGAATCTATTTCCCCGCCGGGGTCGACTATCGTACCGCTCAATCTCTCTTTCTCTCCCTCTACCCTGGCTTTTTTCCGCATAACCCGATCCAGCATATCTTCCGTTACCAGACCCGTTTCTCTTCCTATCTTCGCAAGGCGGGTATCAGCGTTATCTTCGCGTATGAGTATCCTGTACTCGACACGGGAAGTGAACATCCTGTACGGCTCTTTTGTCCCTTTTGTAACAAGGTCGTCTACAAGCACCCCTATATACGCCTGCGACCTTTTAAGAACAATCGGTTCTTCCTTTCTTGCCATTCTTGCGGCGTTTATACCCGCAACCAGACCCAGGGCCGCCGCTTCTTCATAACCCGTTGTCCCGTTTATCTGTCCCGCCATGAAAAGCCCCTTGACAATACTGGTTTCAAGCGTGGCGTCAAGCTGCGTCGGGTCCACAAAATCATACTCTATACCGTATGCGGGTTTATTGATCTTCACCTTCTCAAGGCCCCTGATGCTCCTCATCATCTTTTCCTGCACGTCGACAGGCAAGCTGGTTGATATGCCGTTGGGATAATACTCATCGGTGTCCAATCCTTCCGGCTCAAGGAACACGATGTGGGAATCCCTTTGCGGGAACCTGATGACCTTATCCTCTATTGACGGGCAGTAACGGACCCCTGTAGATTTTATCTTACCCGTGTAAAGGGGGGACCTGTCCAGTCCTTCACGTATAATGTTATGCGTCTTCTTGTTGGTCCTCGTGATGTAACACGGTTTTTGCGGTAAATAGATGCCCTTTGTGAAGAAGGAAAAGGGAATGACCGGATCATCGCCATCCTGTTTCTCCAGAGACGCAAAATCTATGGTCTTTCCATCCAGTCTTGCCGGCGTGCCTGTTTTCAGGGAATCCACACGGAATCCCAGCGCAGAAAGGTTCCCGGAAAGGCCCGTTGACGCGTCCTCCCCCATGCGCCCTCCGGGAAAATGTTCAAGACCGATATGCATGACACCGCTCATGAAAGTCCCGGGGCTAAGGATGACGTTCCGCGCCCTGAATATCGCGCCGCCGCGCGATCTCATCCCTTCGCATTTTCCTCCGGAGACGATAACTTCTACCGCCTCGTCTTCAACGATATCCAGGTTTACCTGATCCAAAAGGCAGTCGCGCATATGCCTGTTGTAAAGCCCGCGGTCTATCTGTACCCTGGATGAACGCGCGGCGTACCCCTTGGAAGAGTTCAGCATGCGGAATTGTATGGCGCTGGCATCCGCCGCCTTTGCCATCTCTCCGCCGAGAGCGTCTATCTCTTTGACAAGCTGCCCTTTTCCGATACCTCCTATCGCCGGATTGCAGGAAGTGTATCCTATCGCTTCCTTCCGGAGCGTAACCATCAACGTATTCACACCCATGCGCGCGCACGCGAGCGCCGCCTCGCATCCCGCGTGCCCCCCGCCGACAACTATCACGTCATATTTAGCATCCACGATTGATCGCCCTGGTTATCTCGTATTCGGCAAGATTGCTTGCTATGGGTATCTCGTTCATCTCAAGGTTGATCGCTTTGGGTATCTCGTATCTCGTATCTCGTGTCTCGTATTGAGTATGTAAAAATATATTCCGGGGACATGCTTTGGCGCACTAAATAGGCGCCTGCAACAAGCGTGTCCCCGGAACTTCAGCAGTATTTTTCTGGCGCCAACAACAGGCGTGTCCCCGGAACTTTATAAATGCTTTCTTTCCTGATACACCTTTATAAAATTCTCTATGCTGCGATCGTACCCGCGTTCCACATCATCAGGGAAAAAACAAGCCGGGAACTCTCCCAGTTTCTGATGATACTGCAGACATTCACAGCAAATACCCTTATGGGAACACGGTTCATAAGTGCAATTACACTTTTTCATGTTCTGCGGCTTCTTACATTCCATAACAACCTCCCGTAAAGATCCGCTTTAAATCAAGGTTGCTCGCTATGGATATCGCGTATATAAAAATATACTCCGGGGACATGCCTGCACCGCCTACTCGGCGTTAACAACAGGCGTGTCCCCGGAACTTCCACGATCCACGAATCACGATCCACGATCCACGATTCACGATCCACGATTACGCTAGTATTCAGCCTCATCGTTATACACGATCATTGCGGTGGTGCTCTGCTCAGGAACCATTTGATACCCCTCGGTCAACCTGACACTCAGCCGCCTCTCCACCTCAAGCAGCCTGAATATCTTCTCCTGATCATCGATACGTTTCCAGAGCGGATACCCGGGACTGTAGCGTTTGCCCTGTTCTTTTTTCAGCCCCAGTTCCTGCCGTATCTTATCATGGACGTACGCGGCCAGCGCTTCCGCAAGATGGACGCTCAGCCCGTGCAGGAAGAACGCGCGGGTGGGCTCTTCCGCCGCGTTTAACTCTCCTATGGCTTCGTTGACCCTGCCCCCGACCGTTACGGCCTGGAACGCGACTATATCGTATCCTTCAGGCTCATTGGAGAAAAAATCCGTGATCCCCCTGCCGCCGGTCTCCCCGGGACGCGAAAAACCTATCGTTTCGAGGACTTTCCCGGATCCATCGAGAACTTCCATCCGTTCATCAAGAACACGGCACTTAAAATACCCGTAAACCGCCTTTAGATCAAGCCATCTTTTTCGCAAGGCCTCTTCCTTCAACTCTTCCAGCAACGGCCTGTATTCTTCTTCTATGACCCTCTCTTTCTCTTTTTCGTCCTTTAGTTTCGCTCCCCAGGCAAGATCGAACAGTATATCCTCGTTCAGATAAGCGAAGACCTCATCCGCCGGTATATTGGAAAGAGGCCGGATACCGTAAAACGGCGCCTTTGGCTTTTTTCCCGCGCCCTTCACCCCGGGTTTCTTCCCGGCGGTAATTTCAGGCTGTCCTTCACCGGCACGTTCTCCGGATTCCTCGAACTGCCGGTAATAAGCTTCCATCGCTTCCTTCCGGCCCGAAGGATCGGATAAGGCCTGCATTATCTTAAGACCCGTAAAAACGTCCCTCGCGTAAAAAACCCCGCCCTTGTAGATGCTTTCATCTTTCAGGGCCGAGACCTCTTTCGCGAAACGCCTGTTTACGGGAGCGCCCCCCAACATTATCGGATATTCCAGCCCCGCGTCGTACATTGACTGCACGCACGTCTTCATATGCCGCGCGGTAGACACCAGAAGCGCGCTCAGGCCTACGGCATCCACTTTGTTCTTCTTCGCTTCTTCGACTATCTTTTCCACGGGGACCTGTTTGCCCAGGTCTATGACGGTGAAACCGTTGTTCTGGAGGATCATCTTCACCAGGTTCTTCCCGATATCGTGCACATCCCCGAAAACGGTAGCCAGAAGCACCTTGCCGCGCCTGCCCACCGTATCTTTTGGCAGGAACGTTTTGAGATACTCAATGGCTTTCCGCATAACTTCCGCTGACTGCAGCACATAGGGAAGGACCATTTCCCCTCTATCAAGTTTATCGCCCACCTGTTTCATCGCATCCATGAGCAGAACGTTTACTACGTCCTCCGGTGAATATTTCTTCATCGCTTCATCCACAAGGGGGATTATATTGACCTTATCCCGGTCAAGAACACAATTTTTCAGCTTCTCTTCTATGGTAAGTTCAGACGGTTTTACGGGCGGAGCTATGACCCGCGAGCGGTCTTTCTTCCCGGCAAAATACTCGACAAAACGGTTTAACGCTTCACCGCCTCTGTCAAACACCAGGTCTTCCGCAAGTTTTCTCTCCTTCGCGGGTATACGTTTATACTCAATAAATTCTGAGGGGTTCACGATCGCCATATCCAGGCCATTCCTGACGGCATGGTGCAGGAACACCATGTTCAGCGGCCCGCGGGCTTCTTTCGCGAGCCCGAACGATATGTTGCTGACTCCAAGAACAGTAAGCGTTTCCGGATGTCTTTTCTTCAGCTCTTTTATCGCCTTATACGTGTTAACGGCCGCATCCGAATATTCCTTTTCCCCGGTGCCGAGAGTGAAAGTGAGCATATCAAAAAGCAACCGGTGAGGCTCCAAGCCGTATTCATTCACCGCTATGCCGTAAAGACGCTCTGCGACCTCCAGCTTATGGTCAACCGTCTTCGCCATACCCTTTCCGTCGATCACCAGGTTCACGACAAAAGAGGCGTATTCTTTCGCGAGGGCATAGACCTTTCTTGCTTTTTCACCTCCGTCCTCAAGATTCACGGAATTGATAAACGCTGTTCCCGGAAAACACCGCAAGGCGGCTCCTATCACTCCGGTGTCTGTCGAATCTATCATAAGGGGGATCAGCACGCTTTCCGCGAGACGCCTCGTAAGGATAACGGCATCCCTTTTCTCTGTCTGTCGCTCCGAGAGCACGCTGCATACATCGAGTATTCCGGCCCCGCTTCTCTGCTGTTTCTTCCCGAGTTCCACGATACCGTCGTAATCTTCCCTTACCAGAAGTTCCTTCATCTTCCTGGATCCCTGAGTGTTTATACGCTCTCCTACCTTTATCGGCCGCTTCATCCCCTTCAGATCGTAACCGCGGTAAAAGCTCGCGTAAAAACGGTTCCCAGGAATCTCGCGTTTCCTGTATTTGGGGATAGCCTTCCGCATATGAAGAATATGTTCCGGCCCCGTACCGCAGCATCCTCCTATGACGTCGAGCCGGTATTTCCTGACAAAACGCGCCATGATATCCGCCATTTCCGAAGGCTTCAAGGGATATACCGTCCTGCCTTCCACTTCTACAGGTAACCCCGCGTTGGGGACGCATGAGAAGTAAACCGGACAGTTCTCGCTTAAGAACTTCAGGGCCCCTTCCATCTCGACGGGGCCCGTGCTGCAGTTCAGTCCGACGACATCCACCCCCATGTATGCCATCGTCGCCATCACCGCCGAGACATCCGTCCCGAGCAGCATGCGGCCGTTATTGGCCAGCGTACACTGCGCCATCAGAACAAGATCTTTATTCCGCTTTCCAAGAGCTTCTTTCGCTCCCGCGACCGCGGCTTTCATTTCCAGAAGGTCCTGACCGGTCTCAACAAGCAGGGCGTCAGCTCCGCCGTCGATGATACCAAGCGCCTGGTCATGATATATCTTTTTCAGTTCATCAAACGTGATATCTCCGAGCTCGGGATCCGTGGATGAAGGCAGCTTCCCCGTGGGCCCCATGGTGCCGATAACGTACCTGCGCCCGGACGTACCGGAGAATTCATCCGCCGCGGACCTGGCAAGCTTCGTGGAAGACAGATTTATATCGTACACGCTCCCGGAAAGCCCGTATTCCGCGAGCTTCAAGGCATTCCCTCCGAACGTATTCGTCTCAACCGCATCGCTGCCTGCTTTAAGGTAATCGGTATGGATCCTCTTCACGAAATCGGGACACGCAACAGAAAGATATTCCATACAACCGGTTTTGCCTCCAAAATCCTCTTCTTTAAGGCCTAACTGGTACACGTAGGTCCCGAACGCCCCGTCAAACAGCAGAACATCCGTCTCCATCTTATTCCTGAGTGATTTCATTAGTTAGTGTCTCGTATCGCGTATTGCATATATAAGAACTTAACGCCCTTCGGGCGAACTTTTCACCTGTCCCGTAGGAGCGGCCTCCAGGCCGCTCCTTTAACCTGGTTAAATTTAACCAGGTTAAAAATCCTTAACTTTCCCCCCTTTGAAAAAGGGGGTTAGGGGGATTCTAAATTTGTAATCGTTCTTCTCCGTTACGAGAACTTAGCCCGCCTTTGGCGGGAACTTCTTAGATTCCCGCGAAAGCGGAAATCCATAATTAATAATAGCTAAACAACTTAAAAAGAAAATTCCTTATATTCCCCATTTTATTGAAATTCCGTTACAATAAATTAAAAAATCCCCCTGGCCCCCTTTTTCAAAGGGGGGAGGCGAAAAACTTAGCCGGCCTTCGGGCGAACTTTTCACCTATCCGGTAGGAGCGGCCTCCAGGCCGCGAACAAAATTATTACCATGGGTTCGCCGCCTGGAGGCGGCTCCTACAGCTTTGGTTAATGTGCTCTCAAAAAGGAATTCCTGCTATATTCCCCCTTTTTATTGAAATTCCGTTACGAAAATATATTCCGGGGACATGCCTGGGCGAACCCTCGTGTCGTCTACAACAGGCGTGTCCCCTTGTCGAATGTCCCCAAGTTTGTCACAATCTCTTAATATCACTCTTATTGACCCACCCGACTTTCCCGTCCGCGCGCCTTACCTTGTACCAGCCGTTCTTGGACTTAAATACCGTAACGCTCATGCCTTCGGGAAGAGTAAAAAATTTTGTCGCAGTGTCAAAAGGGCCAAAAAACGCGTCCGCCCTGGAAACGATTGTAACCGCGTGTGTGTCTTTATAACGGGCTTTCCGCCAGATAACAACGGAATTAAAAACAATGAATACCACGAGTAGAACGACACCCGCGAGAAAATATTTGTTCCTGCCCGGGCGCAAGAGAGTGATGAAAAGCAGGATGATCATAAACACGTATGCCCCGGAGGTCACCCATACCAGTTCGTTAACGCTCAGGCTCCCGCAATACATCCTGATCGGCCGCCACGACCATACGCTCTTAGCGGAAATGACTTTGCCTTTTACCATGGTCTTCGCGAACTTGTAATTCGTGTTAAGGTCGGCGTCCCGCGGCATTAGACACTTCGCGCGTTCATAATTTAATATGGCCTTGCCCAGCTTACCCGATTTGAAATAAGAGTTCGCGATATTGTAATAAAGCGGCGCGCTTTCCTTTCCCCCGGCCAGGATCTTTTCATACTCGGTTATGGCGTTTTCGTATTCACCTTTTTCGTAATAATCATTCCCGCGGCTGAAAAATCTCTCCGGGCTTACGCTTTCCGCGCCTTTTCCCTCCTGCCCGAGACAAGTAACCGGGGCGGCAAAGATCATGCCGCAGACCAGAGACCCAAGACCGAAGATCAGGGTCATGTTCCATAACTTGTTCAATAAGTTTGAATTCCGCGATCTGATGTCTGACATTTTAAAAAATAATTCCATGCTCCTGTCCTTTTACCCCTAAACCTGCGACTTGAACTTTTCCAGATAATCGATCACCCTTTTGATCTTTTCCATAGTCTCTTCCGCTTCATGCCCCCCCGGGACAGAAGAAGCGTACCGCGCCATCTCGCATCTGGAAAAGACATCGCGAAGCATCTCTAGAATCTTCTCATCACACCCTGCCGGACGCAGTTTTTCCTCAATAACACGGCAGGTGATACTTCCCAGGGGCAGGTTGAACCTGTTGGCCAGATATTCCTGAAGAGTCTTGAACACCGCGTCATAGAACGGCATAACTTCCTTTTTCTTCAATAAAGTCTTCGCCTTCGCAAGGCCGACCTTTGCTTTTTTTGGGGCTTTCAGAAAACGGGCATAACTTTTATCCGTCAGTATGCGCTCCTTTTTCCTGTAACCGGTATAAAAAAAGGCGAATAAAGCCAGCGGGACGAGCTGTGCCGTCATAAAGAGCCAGTTCCCGTAGAGAACGCGGCCTCTGGGCCGCAAATTGCCGATGTTCTCCTTAATATGGATTATATCCTTGCCGAGTTTCTCCTGGGGATAGAATACCTGCGCCTCCCCCGGCATGGATACCATCTTCACGACCCGCTCCGATTCGGGCTGGGCCATTACTTTAATGGGAAACGGCCCTTTCCGCAGGGTTTCGTACTTACGGGTCCTCGGATTGAAAAAGCTGAAGGAAACAGCCGGTAGTTCTTTCACTTTGTCGTTTTTTGGTATAAATATCTGTTCATAGATCTTTTTATTCTTCTTTTTCGTGACCTGGGGTTCATATGTCTTGATGTTTTCATCATCGGTCTTTAAGAGGTGCGGCGCCGTGACAGTGTCAATATTCCCCCTCCCCCTTATGGCCATACGCATTGTCACGGGATCCCCCACCTTTACCTTTTTGGGAGTAATATTGACATCCAGCGCGAAATCACCGACAGTCCCCCGAAAATCCTCCGGCCGGTCTTCTTCCGGGAAAGGAAGTATAGTAACGGGGATCTCGTTTGATTCAAGTTCGATGGGATAGGTCTTATATCCGAACCTGCTGCTAAAAAAATCATCGTCACCGATAGTGATGCCGAATAGCGAGGAACGGAAACGTCTCGTCGGCTGCCTTCTCACGACCATCTTGCAGTTCAGCTTCCCCGGCCCCAGCACGTAATCCCCCTCTTTTATCCCGAAAAGATCCTGCTTAAATACAAGGACGTTATAATTCACCCCTTTTACAAGCTCGGTCCGTCTTTCCGGCTCAGCGAGTTCCCCCGTCGAAAATCCCTCATGAGGGTAATTGGGATACTCAATATCCCTCAAACCCATACCGTCGACATATACCCTTATGGTGAGAGGCACGACTTCATTGACATAAACGACCCTTCTATCGATGTCCATGGTAAGAAATATTTTATCATCGACATAAGGCGGAGAAGCTTGCGGCTCATCCCTGTCAGGCGGAACATAAGCGGGTTTTGGACCCGTCAAGGGGCCGGGAGTTACGCTGGAGTTCAGGATAACCGGATCGGCCTTGAACATCTGCCCCTGATACTCCGCGAAGAACGGTCCTATTTCAAACTGCCCGCCTTTTAAAGGGATCACCAGATACGTGAACGTGATAGAACGCGAGACCACACCGTTAATGATAGAGACCTCCGAGGAAGGCCCCACATACTTTATCTTGAGCCCGTCAACCGGGGAAACTTCGGGGCGTTCTACATCCTGCGTGCCGCGGAAAGTAAGATACAAGTATATGGGATTACCCGCGTACACCTTGTTCTGCTCCAGTTTCGCCTCTAACTTCACCTGGGCCCAGACGTTAACCGCGGCGATCAGAAATATAACTAAGAATATCAAAAACGTTTTTTTCATAAAGTTAAATGAGCACATGCTTTACGCGACTAAAAGGAGCGTAAATCATAGTGCGAATTTACCAGTTCTTCAGAACGGGCGGTCTGCGCGCCTTGCGAACCTTCTTCTGTTCCGCCCTCATCCGGCTTTCCTCTTCGGCCTGATTAATAAGGAGTATCTCCGCCTCTTCCCTGCTCATTTGCCCTTCGACTTCCCGGGACGCCCCTTCAGCCCCTTGCTGCTCTTCCTGTTGCTTTTGACGGTCCTGCCTCTCTTTTTCCTGTTGATCCCGCTCTTGCTGCTCTTGCTGCT
>JAYEOV010000050.1:0-29614 GCA_034723315.1 Candidatus Omnitrophota bacterium
CGCGTCCCTGACCCCGGTATACTCATTCATTATATACCCGAGATTCTTGAAGGGCGCCAGATACCATGCCAGGTGCTTGTACATCCTCGGAAAAGTCCTCCTGTCGCCGTAAAACTCAACACACAGCAAAAAATGCTCCCTGATCAGGTTCTTCAACTCATTAAAAGACGGTCCGGAAACGGCCTCTTTCCCCTTCAAATACGCGTTGATCTGTCTGAAGATCCAGGGTCTGCCGAGAGCCCCCCGAGCGACAGCTACCGCATCGGCCCCGGTAAGTGATAAAATCTCACCGGCGTCTTCCGGGCTAAAAATATCCCCGCTGGCGAATACCGGTATTTTTACCGCTTCTTTGACCAACCTGGTAATGTTGTGGTCAACCCTGCCCCTGTACATCTGTGCTTTTGTCCTGGGATGAACGCATATCGCCCGGGCCCCTTCCGATTCGACAGCTCGGGCAATCTCCAGGCAGTTAAGCCTGTTTTTGTCCCAGCCGCTCCTGATCTTTACCGTGACGGATATTCTCACCGCCCTCACCAGCTTCCGCACTATCCGGGCGAGTTTTACAGTGTCCTTTAAAAGGGCGGCGCCTTTGCCTCCCTTGATAACCTTTCTGGCGGGACAACCGGCGTTGATATCAACGACCTGGAATCCCTTTTCCTCGCATATTCTGGCCACTTGAACCAGCTTATTCTCATCCTCCCCGACGATCTGGACGCCCAGGGGACTGTCATCGGGGCCTTTCTCCATTAATTTCAGAGATTTCCGGTTACCATACACAATACCGTTTACGTCTATCATCTCCGTAAACGCGAAGGAACAACCGAACTTCCTGGCCATGACACGAAAAGGAACGTCGGTAACCCCGGACATCGGGGCAAGGATCGCTTTTGCCTTTATCATTTCATCGACCGGATCATCGTTTCGCATATCGTATTTCACATCCCGTATATATAAAAATATATTCCGGGGACATGCTTTGGCGAGCAAAATAGGCGCCTACAAAAAGCGTGTCCCCGGAGCTTCAGTAATATCCATAAATCGTCTACAACAAGCGTGTCCCCGGAACTTCAGCAGTTCCAATTGTCGTCTACAACAGGCGTGTCCCCAGAACTTCAGAATTGCACATCCAATAGGCGCCTCTAGCAAGCGTGTCCCCGGAACTTCAGCAATATTTACGTGTCGTCTACAACAGGCATGTCCCCAAGCCCAGCATTGAGGAATGTCCCCAAGCCCAGCACAACCGTCATAGTCCCAGCTCCTCCATGTATTCCCTTGTTATCTCCTCACGAAGACGCTTATCTATCTTCTTGTCTTTTTTCTTCCCCGGCCGCGTTTTCCCGGTTTTCCTCTTGACCAGATGCCTCACATCGAGCAGAGAAGCCCCGTAAGCTCTTGAATTATTCCTTACGTAGTTATCGTTCGACGCGATTATCACCTTTCCTTTTTTCGAATATTCCCTGATAGTATCTATTATTTTCTCATCGCCTTCCCACGAATCCGAAAAAACCTGCTCGTTCTCCCGCCTTGCATTAAATCTGTCGAGATATCTGTACCTGTCCTGGCCGTCGAAAACCACGCAAAAATCGGTAATATAACCGCTTGAACGGACATATTCTTTTGTTATGATTATTATCTCGCTTCGGGCCGAAAAAAGACTTTCCTTCAGCTTTTTCCTTGTTTCGGAAATGGCGTTTATCGCGTTATAACCGTCCACGATCAGGGTCGTTTTCATATCGCGTATTCGGCAAGGTTGCTTGTTATGGGTATTGAGTATTGAGCAAGTTAGCTCGCTATGGGTATCTCGTATCGCGTATTGAGTATTATATATAAAAATATATTCCGGGGACATGCCTGGGCGAGCAAAATAGGCACCTACAACAAGCGTGTCCCCGGAACTTCAGCAAAAAAAATCTCTCGTTATTCTTCCCTCTTTTCCCTCTCCACTATTTTCATAACGCGTATATGCATCTTGCGGATAACCGTTCCGAACACGTCATTAACGATCTCCTGTTTAACATAATAATATATATTCTTCCCATCTTTTCGATAATCTACCAGGTTGCAGTTCCTCAGTATCTGGAGATGATGCGATATGGTAGGCTGTGACGTCTCGAACTCCGAGCAGATATCCGTAACGTTCATCTCATGTTCGCCCAGCAGCTCAAGTATATCCTGCCTGGTCCTATCGGCCAAAGCCTTGAATATCTTCACAAGATCGTAATCGACCATCGTTTCCAGTCTCCTCATTCCTGTACCCGATCACAGATCACTGTTTTATCTTTATCGTCACGATAAGATCCCCTTTATGTCTGCAGCAGGGGCACTTCTCTCCCTGTCCTCTGAGCCGCATCTTCTGCCCCGACCTGGTTCCCACGGGAATTTTCAAAGTGATACCTTTCCCCTTCGAAAGCTCAAACCTCGCCTCCCCTCCTTTCTCGGCCAGGCCCTTCGGTATCGGGAGAACGGCCTTCACATCGGTGTCCACTTCCGAACCCGTGTCTCTATAACCCGTCTGCCCTCCGCCTCCCGGCCTTCCCCCGGCAGAATAATAATAAGTATACCCGCCTTTTCTGCCCCTGACCCCGCTGCCGGAAAAAACATCACCGAAGATATCCCCGAACATCGAACCCGAGGAAAAACCTTCTCCGCCCGAGAACTGTTTCAGGAATTCCGAAAAATCAAAACCCTGCGCCGAGGAGAAATCACCCGTGTACGCTCCCATCCTCCTGAGATTGTCGTATTCTTTCCGTTTTTTCGGGTCACCCAGGGTATAGTAAGCCTCGGTGATCTTTTTGAACATCTCCTCAGCTTTTTTGTCCCCCTGATTCTTGTCCGGATGATACTTCAACGCGAGCTTCCTGTATGCTTTTTTGATCTCTCCCTCGCTCGCGTCTTCTTTAACGCCTAATACCGAATAATAATCCTTATGTGTCATTTTTGTCTCCCCGGCCGTACTTATACTTATCCCTTGTGCTTAAAAGTAAATAACCCCTCGCTCTCATCATAATCGATACGAACATCCGATCCGTCAGTGACGCGCCCTTCAAGGAGTTCAAGCGCTATTTTGTCCTGAACCTGGCTCTGGATCAGGCGTTTTAGCGGGCGAGCTCCGTAATCCGGATCGAACCCGCGTTTCGCAAGCTCCTCCATCGCCTTATCCGACACCGAAAGCGCTATATTGCGTTTTGCCAGGCGATCCTTGACCTCCGCAAGTTCCAAATCCACGATCTTCAGTATATCTTCTTCGGTAAGCCGGTTGAAGATCACCATCTCATCGATCCTGTTCAGTAACTCCGGGCGGAAATACTTCTTAAGCTCCGCCCCTACCAGCCTTTTCATATCCTCTCCGGAGTTGGTCTTATCCGCGAAGTACCGGCCCCCTATGTTCGATGTCAAGATTATGATAGTATTCTTGAAATTGACCACATGTCCCTGGTTATCGGTAAGCCGCCCGTCGTCGAATATCTGCAACAAAATGTTGAACACGTCATGATGGGCCTTTTCTATCTCATCAAGCAGTATGACGCAGTAAGGCCTGCGCCTGACCTTCTCCGTAAGCTGCCCGCCTTCTTCGTATCCCACATATCCCGGAGGCGCGCCTATAAGTCTTGATATCGCGTGTTTCTCCATGTATTCCGACATATCTATCCTTACCATGGCGTCAGGGTCGTTGAACAGGAACCAGGCCAGTGTCCGCGCCATGTGTGTCTTTCCCACGCCGGTAGGCCCTAGAAAAAGGAACGTGCCTATGGGCCTGCGCGAGTCCCCCATGCCGCTCCTGGAACGCCTTACCGCGTTCGATATCTTTTCGACCGCATCGTCCTGTCCCACTATCCGCGTTTTCAGCATATCTTCCATGTGAACGAGCTTTTCGACCTCGGATTCCATCAATTTCGTCAGGGGTATACCCGTCCACTGCGACACTATCTTCGCTATGTCCTCGTCGTCAACTTCTTCCTTGAGCATCTTCCTGTCTTTCTGTATAGCCTCAAGTTTCCCGCTTTCCTTGCCAAGTTCCTTCCGCAGCTTAACGAACGTGCCGTAACGTATTTCCGATACCCTCGCCAGATTCCCTTCTTTCTCCGCGGTAGACTCTTCTATCTTCGCCTCGTCCATCTTCTCTTTTATTTCCCGGATCTTCCCGATGGAAACTTTCTCTTTCTCCCAATGCTCCTTCATCTTCTTCAGATCATCCCGTAACTGTTTGAGTTCCTCTTCTATCGCGGCAAGTTTACTCTTTCCGGCATCCGTCTTCTCTTCCTTCTTCAAGGCCTGTTTTTCGATCTCAAGCTGCATGATCTTACGGTGTGTCTGATCTATCTCTGTCGGGACGCTGTCTATCTCGATGCGCAGCTTGGAAGCCGCCTCATCAATGAGATCTATCGCCTTGTCCGGGAGGAACCTCCCGGTAATATACCTGTCGGACAAACTAGCCGCGGCCATGATCGCGGAATCGGATACCCGCACCCCGTGAAAGACCTCGTACTTTTCCTTGAGCCCGCGAAGTATAGCGATCGTATTTTCCACTGAAGGCTCTCCTATGAATATCTGCTGAAAACGCCTTTCAAGGGCTTTGTCTTTTTCGATATATTTTCTGTACTCATCCAGTGTTGTGGCTCCTATACAGCGCAGCTCACCCCGGGCAAGAGCGGGTTTGAGCATGTTTGAAGCGTCTACCGCCCCTTCCGCGCCTCCGGCTCCAACAAGAGTATGGAGTTCATCGATAAAAAGTATTATTTCGCCCTCCCTTTCTCTGACCTCTTTGAGCACCGCCTTTATCCTATCCTCGAACTCTCCGCGGAACTTGGTCCCCGCGACCAGGGCCCCGAGGTCAAGGGCTATGATCCTTTTGTTATTGAGCCTGCCGGGAATATCTCCGGATGATATCCTCTGGGCCAGGCCTTCTACTACAGCCGTCTTTCCCGTCCCCGGATCCCCGATAAGCACCGGATTGTTCTTCGTCCTGCGGGAAAGGACATGGATAAGCCTGCGTATCTCTTCGTCCCGGCCTATGACAGGATCGAGTTTTCCCCTGTTCGCGAGTTCGACAAGGTCCCTGCCGTATTTTTCAAGGGCCTGGTATTTCCCTTCCGGATTCTCGTCAGTGACCCTGTGCGCCCCTCTTACTTCCTGAAGGGCCTGCAGAACGCTGTCACGTGTCACGTTCCGGGATCTCAGGATCTCAGCGGCAGTCGCGGATTTTTCATCGGTTATCGCAAGAAGAAGGTGCTCCACACTGATATACTCGTCCTTGAGTTTTTTCGCTTCCTTTTCCGCGTCCGAAAGCACCTTGTTCAGTCTCCTTGAAAGATAGGACTGGGACGCGCCTCCGCTTACCCGCGCCCTGTTCGAAAGATCGTTCTCAAGTTCCGAACGGATCTTCGCCGCGTCAGCTCCTATCTTCTTGATCACTGTTACGCATATGCCTTCTTCGTCACCGAGAAGAACATACAGAAGATGTTCCACATCCACTTCCTGGTGTCCTCTGTCTACAGCCTCATTTATGGCGTTCTTTATGGCTTCCTGCGTCTTTACGGTAAGTTTGTCCGGTATCATCTTTCTCATCCTCCATTCACATAGACACATTTACATCTATCTATATATTACCTGAAAAAAAAAGAAAAGTCAATATTTTTTTCAAAAAAACTAGGGACAGACACTAGTTTCCCTATTGAAACTAGTGTCTGTCCCTAGTTTTTGAAACTAGTGTCTGTCCCTAGTTTTTTATTTTTCAGTTACCGGCCCGATATCGGTTTAGCGTTTTTGCTGAAGCATTTTCGCATGAAGACCTTTAAGATACGATCCTCAAGCAAAGGCCTGGACTCCGTCTTGGACATCTGCTTCCTGGTGACAGTAGCCTGGAGCTTCTCTTCCCAGAGGGATTTTCTCCCTCTAAAGAGCCCACCTCTTCTTTTAAAAAGAAGTATCTTTTCCGGACCTCTTTTCACGGTGAAAACGGCCTGCAACCGGGCGTAATTCTCCTTCATCACGACATCATATGCTATGCTCACTGACCCGGAAATTTCATCAATAGGGTCTTCTTTCAACCATATGCATTCGACGATTTCGCATCCTATAACCAGATCCGCGTTCTTCTTCTCGGGCACCGGAACAAAATTTATCGTCATCCTTGTTTCCAGGACATTTTCAAGTTTCTTCCTGAGCCCCGGGATCACATCTCCGGCCTGGCCGGAGGAATCGCTAATATCCCCGACATAAACATTGACCTCTTTCGCGTCACTCAACAGGTCGTACATGTTGACCCCATGACGACACATCCCTACCCCGGGTAATGCCACTAAAAAAAATAAGGTTACAACCAAAATTACCGGAAATGCTTTTCTCATTTAGTCCTTCCTTCCTCTTTTATCTTTCACTGTTCATACCTCAAGCTCCTGCTGCCGTAACAGGACTTCCTTTGAAATAAAATCCATTAACTTCCGGTATTCCAGCTGCCCCACGATCTTGCGTCCGTCTTCCTTTTCAAGGACCGGCAGATACTCAAGCTTCTTTTCGTCAAACACATCCACAGAGTGTTTCAGGGCCTGGTCCGCGTATGCGACCGCGTCTACATCCCTTACTATATCTCCCGCGAGGATAAGCTGGTCCATCTGTTCCTCGTAGAAAGTATCCCGTATCTCTCCAAGAGAAATGATGCCCAGAAAATCACCGTCCATCCCGACTACCGGAAAATTATACGCGCTGCTCTTTTTCATCACATCAATTATCTGGTGAAGATTATTATTCTCCCTTATCACGAAGAAATCCTCATCCATCACGTCCTTGACCTTGTAAGAGTCGATTATATCCTCTTCCGTAACGTTCCTTCCAACCTCATCGGATCTTTTTATGGCGAATTTGATCATCGGAGGAGCAACAAGCTGCAAAAGGAACGTAGTGGCGGTTATGATGTTGATTATCATCAGCCCCGCCATCCTGGCTTCGTCCCCAAGAAGACTGAAAGTATGGTACGCCGCTATCGCCAGACCGACCGCGACACCGGCCTGGTCAAAAAGACAGAACCCCAGATATTTTGTTACCGTCCCCTTGGCTCTGGAGATCTTTCCCCCTAAATAAGCCCCGGCTAACTTGCCGGCGCTCCGGCTCAGGATGTAAGCGCATGCAAGCAGGGGGACCCCGCCCCTTACCAGTATCCTGGCGTCCAAGCGGGCTCCTATCAGAACGAAGAAAAGGATGAAAATGGGCGGACTTAATTTTTTTATCAGATCGAACATCTCCCGGCTGTCCGCCGGCTGCAGGTTGGAGACTACCGCCCCGAGTACCATCGAAGCGAGGATCGGATCCACCTTGAAATATATGGAAAGGCCCACGACAAGTATGATAGTGCCAAGCGCGCAAGGCAGAAGCTTTTCCCTGTCCCTTATCTTCATGGTGATCTTGTGAAGCGCGACCCCTGAAAGAACACCTATTAATATCGAACCCGTTATCTGGAACAGTGGGACCGCCATCGTGCTGACAAATGAGAAATTGCCATGAACTATCAGTGTCCTGGCGAAAATACTCACGAATCCGTATATCAGAAGCGCGAGCGCGTCATCGAGGGCGACGATCGAAAGCGTGGTCATCGTGACCGGTCCCCGGGCTTTATATTCCCCGAGAACGCTGTACGTGGCGGCGGGGGCCGTGGCGGAAGCCAGCGCGCCGAACATCAGTCCCATATAGATCTCGCGGGTTATCGCGTAAGTCGCCAGCGCCACGAGAAAGAACGTGAAAAAAGCCTCAAAAAAAAGTATGGTATATATGGACCTGCTGTATCTTTTAAATCTGTCCAGATGCAGCTCAGAGCCGATCATGAACCCTATTATCCCCAGGGCCAGGCTTATCACGGGCCTGAAGGAATCCATTATGGGGCCGCTGAGAATCCCGTGGAAGGATTGACCGAGAAGCAGTCCGATAATGATATATCCCGTGATCTGGGGGAGGTTCAGTTTATTGAACAGCCTGCCCCCTATCATCCCGAGCAGCATTATCAAACCTATGATAAGTAATATATTCATATTTCCTATTATCGTGGATCGTGATTCGTGAATCGTATTTCGTCGTGCGTATATCGTATGTCGTATTGAGCATCCAGCATCTCGTATCACTGATTACCTATCACTCATCACTGATTACACATTACGATTCACGATTCACGAAATACGATATACTCAACGCCCTCATTTCCCCTTCTCCTTCGACCTTGACTTTTTCCTGCCGCCCTTCTTCCCTGCTTTGCTGGACTTTTGCGAATATTCACGAAGTTTTTTGTCAACCAGATAGTTGATCGTGCCGCGAGGATACTTCCCTTTCTTATCCTTCTTTCCGGTCTTTATGCCCGTCAGTATCTCTATACCTTCGTCAACAGTGGATATGGCCCATATATGGAACTTTCCTTTTTTTACCGCGTCAACGACTTCGTCTTTAAGCATAAGATGCTTGACGTTAAGTGCCGGGATTATTACCCCCTGCTTGCCGGTAAGGCCCTTTGTTCTGCAAACGTGATAAAAGCCCTCTATCTTTTCGTTAATACCGCCCACGGGCTGAATAAAACCGTGCTGGTTCATGGATCCCGTGACGGCGATGGACTGGTTTATAGCCGCCCCTGAAAGGGACGACAGCAGGCAATACGCTTCGGTACTCGAAGCGCTGTCTCCCTCAATACCATCGTAGGACTGCTCAAAACAGATACTCGCGCTGAAGTTAAGGGGGCTATCCTGGGCGAACTTCTCACCGAAATAACCGCTCAGGATCAACACGCCTTTTGAATGTATGTTCCCTCCCATCTTGACCTGTCTTTCGATATCCACCACTCCCTTTTTCCCCATATACGTCCGGGCGGTTATCCGCGAGGGTTTGCCGAACATGTACTCGCCTATATCTATTACGGCAAGTCCGTTCACCTGTCCCGCGACAGATCCCGTGACATCTATCATCAGGACGTTCTTATCTATCAGCTCGATTATCTTCTCTTCTATCAGATTGGACCTGTAGATCTTCTCGTGGATGGCTTTCTTGACATGCTGCCCTTCCACATACTCGGCGTTGTCCTGTCCCGCCCAGTAATCGGATTCTCTGAGAATATCCGCGATATACATAAAACACGCGCTGAGCTTTTCCTGGTCGTGGGTAAGCCGGGCTCCATACTCTATGACCTCCGCCACGGCATTCCTTTCAAAATGACGCAATCCCTCTTCTTCGCACCGGACCTTGATAAAGGCGGCATATTTCTTTATCTTATCCTCGTCCCTGTCCATCTCTATGTCAAAGTCCGCCTTGATCTTGAACATCTTGCGAAAATCCTCATCGAACTTATACAGCAGCTGATACAGCCACGGCGGACCGATCATTATTATCTTGATATCGCAAGGAATGGGCTTGGGTTTCAGGCTGGTGGTGCTTATCAGCCGGAACTGTTCGTTTATATCTTCAACTTTGATCTCGTGGTTCCGGATAACCCTTTTAAGCGCGTCCCATGCCATAAAACTGCTCAACACGTCCATCGCCTGAAGGACAAGGTATCCGCCATTAGCCTTATGCAGGGCGCCGGGGGCTATCATCGTGAAGTCGGTGCTCATCGAGCCGAAATGCGACATGTATTCTATCCTCCCCAGGAGATTATAATAGGTGGGGTTAGGCTCTCTGATCACGGGAGCGCCCTTGGAATGCCTGTGGTCTACAAGGAGGTTCACCTGATATTTGATGAACACGTTCTTCCTGGGGGCGCCCTTCATCCCGAATAACCCGGACTGCGCCTGTTCCTCTTCCTCCTTGAATATGTCGATGTTGTTAATTATGTCCTCCTGGACATGGTTCAAATGCTCTATTATGTCCTCGAACTCCCTGTATTTGAACCGGAGTTCGTCCATGACATGCTTGACGGAAAAAAGCGCTACTTCTCTTTCAAGTTCCTTGATCCTCATCTTGGCGGCTTTTTCCATCGAACGCACCTCGCTGAGAACCTGCTCGATCTTGATATGCAATTCGTGTTTTTTCTTTTCGATATTCTCCTTTTCTTCGTCGGAAACCTTTTCGTACTCCTCCTGGCTCATTGCCTTATCCCCCGCGCGCGGGACAAGGACAACGCCCGTCGCCGACTGCTTCAACACGAATCCTTCATCATAGGCCTTTTTTTCTATATCCTCCAGCGCGGAATCCCTTTTCTGCTTGTATTCCTTAAGCAGGTCATGTTTACGTGTCTCGTAATCTTCGCTTTCAAAAGCCTTCGGTATCTCTATCTGCAATTCCTCTATGAGCTCCTCCATATCCTTTTTTAACATTATCCCCCTGCCGGCCGGGAGCCTCATAGCGACCGGTTCGTCCTCCTGCGTGAAATTATAAACGTAGATCCAGTCATCAGGCGTCTTTTCCGTTGAAGCGATCTCGTTCACCGCTTTGTTTACCTGGGTATTGCGTCCCGTCCCCGCGGCCCCGCAGACAAAGATGTTGAAGCCGTCGTATTTAACGTTCAAACCGAAATCTATTGAGCTGACACCCCTTTCCTGATGCAGGGGTTCATGCTCGAATTCATAGTCCTCGGTCGTCTTGAACGGAAAAATGGAAGAATCACATAATTTTCTAAGATCGTCTTTTTTTAATTTTCTCATGAAAACTCTCCTTGGCTTTAGTTCCCACTCCTCTAAACAGCGAATGCCCGGTCCGCCTCCTCCAATCGCCCGTTATCCGGAATGGTACCTGTTACAGTTTCATAAAAAAATCCAGAAAAGGATCCTCGGACCGCCGGGACATCTTCTTGTACCTGTAGCTGACAACCAAAAGCAACGATCCCGCGGCAACGAGCAGCGCGGCCACTATTATGGAAAGAAGCGGGGGATACAAAGCTATCATTATCCCGCTTATGATAAGAATAATACCTGAAATCATTTATAAGACCTCTTTCTTTTACCCTATAAGTTATGAAAATACCTTATTTATCCCTACAAGTCAAATAACGGGCCATTTTTCCTCATTGCCCGCGGGCGGGCCACCTAATCGAATAAAAAACCCGTCCTTTACCCTCTATTTCACGATCCCGTGAAAAACCGCCATCCACAAGGGTATACTGAAGATCGCGGCCAAATGTGTATAAAAAATAATACCGCTGAAAAACCTGTTATCCGCGCCGGTAAAACTGCCAATGATCACCAGCGAAACCGCCGTGGGCATTATGCTCTGCAGAAACAGGAAGAACCTGTAGTCGGGGCCAATCGGGATGAAGATGAGCGCCGCCAGGACCAGGGCCGGGAAAAGAAGGAGTTTGACGGCCGCGCAGACAACAAAAGGCAGCTTCTCCGGCAGGTCATGAGCCCTGTACCTGCAAAGATAAGCTCCCAGTGTCAGCATCGCTATGGGAAAAGCGGCCTGCCCCATCTGTCTTAACGGATCCGCCACAAGCTGGGGCAGACTATCCCTTCCGAAAAGTGCCACCCATACCAGTGAAAAGACAGTGGCCACAACAGGGGGGTTCAGGAGAATGCCGACCCGGAATTTACTTTTCATTTCTCCCGACAGAAAAAGCGGAATAAGAGACCACATCAGAACGTTAAATCCCATCACAAAAAGGAACATAAACAGCAGCAGGCGGTCACGCAAAACGCCCGCAAAAGAAAACAATATCAGGTTCATAGGCAGATACCCGCAATTCTGAAAAGCACAGCCGCAAATAAATTCTTTCCGGGACCGAAAACCCTTCAACAAACCGAGGACCGCCGTCCCCATCAAAATGCCGATCAGACAGAACACGACGGCGGAAACAGGTAATATCCACCAGTACGGATATTCCGTGAAACTAAAATGAGTAACGGTCTTCGATATGATAAGGGCGGGGAATATAACGCGGATCAGCAGCAAACTTAGCATGTCGGTGAACTTATCGTCCATGAATTTCAGATAATAAAGGATATAACCGGCGAGTACCAGCAGTAAAAGTTTGATCATCGCCGCCGCTATGGTATAGAAAGTAAATTGAACTTCCATCTCGTGAGGTTTTAAGTTAAATTAACACCAAGTTAATACAGCTGGAATTCTGAAATTCCGGGGACACGCCTGTTGTAGGCGCCTATTGGGCTCGCCCAGAAGTTCTGGGGACACGCTTGTTGCAGGCGCCTATTTAGTGCGCCCAAGCATGTCCCCAGAATATATTTTTATAATATACACGATCCCCATAGCGAGCAATCTTGCCGAATACTCAATACTCAATACACAATACCCAAAGCGAGCAAACTCGTCCACTACACCCCGGGCTTTCCCAGACGCCTGAACATCTTCTTTTTATACGCCTCCACGCCGGGTTGATCGAAGGGGTTGACGCCCAGCAAATTCGCTGAAACTGCTACCGCTTTCTCAAAAAAGTAAAAAAGCTGCCCCAGGCAGAAAGCCGACCTGTCGGAAAAGAAGACCGTAGAATTGGGGACACCACCTTCAAAATGAGCCTCGGCCGTGGCCTCGTAGGCCTTCCTGTTGACATAATCGACCTGTCTTCCGGCAAGATAGTTTAAATTATCTATATTGTCATCCGATCCCGGTATCCGGCACCTGCCGGTGTCCTCTTCGGTCACGAGAAAAGTCTCAAAAAGGTTCCGTTCCCCCTCCTGGATCAACTGTCCCATGGAATGAAGATCGGTTGAAAAGTCACATGAAGCGGGAAAGATCCCCCGCTTGTTCTTGCCCTCACTTTCGCCGAAAAGCTGTTTCCACCATTCATCAAGATAATGCAGCCTGCTGTCAAAGCTTGAAAGTATCTCTATTTTTTTACCTTTTCCGTAAAGGATGTTCCGGACCGCCGCGTATTTATAACTTATATTGTTTTCGATATCGCAATCAAGACTCGCCCGTCTCTGTTCCCTCGCGCCCGCCACGAGGCTCCTTATGTTTATTCCCGCACATGCCATTGGTACCAGCCCTACGGGCGTCAGGACCGAAAACCTCCCGCCCACATCATCAGGTATCACGAAACTCCTGCATCCGATCCTCTCCACCATCGATCTCAGGGCTCCTTTATCCCTGGCCGTCGTGCAGACTACCCTGTCAGCGATATTCCCGTCCCCGTATTTTTTCTTCAAAAACCCTTCTATGATCCTGAAAGCGATCGCCGGTTCGGTTGTCGTGCCCGACTTGGAAATAACGTTGACACTTACGTCCCTGTCCTTCAGCCTGTCCAGGAGGTTAAATAGATAATCGCCGCAAAGATTGTATCCGGCGAAAAATATGTTCCTGTCAACGGTTTCCGGGACCAGCGTTTCAATGGCCGCTCTTGCTCCGAGATAAGATCCGCCTATGCCTATAATGACGATCGCGTCTGAGAGGCGATTGAGCCGCTCTCCGGCCTCCTCCATGTCCTTAAGAAGTTTCTCATCCATCTCCTCCGGCAGATCCATCCATCCGAGAAAATCCTTCCCCTGGCCTTTCCTGTCCGTAAGGAGCTTGTGCGTCTTTTCGACTTCCGGAAGGACGCTTTTCAGGTCTTTGTCCGAAATAAACCCTTCAAGATACCCGGTATCGTATTTCAGAATCTTTTGCATATCAAAACCCCTGTTTTTCCATTCATAGACAATACCCCGCTGTTGACCGTAAGCCATTAACAGCGGACCATGGAAGATCACTCCCCGCTTTTTACGCTCCTGAAAAGATTGTAATAACCGGAAAGTTTCGCCCTGAAATGTAAAGGCTTGTTCATATCAGAATTCGTCACTTTGATCCGCTTCAATTCGTAAACGTCCCGGTTGAATCTGTCATCTCCCCTGTTAGTGGTGCAGGCCCCTTTATATCCCGCTTTTTTCACTGTGTTCTTCACCCTTTCGTTGAACCCGCCGATTGGGTAACAGAAGTAACCGGCTTCCCCGCCGGCATTACGAAGTATATCTTCCCTGCAACCGTATATTTCTTCCCACAGACGGCCGTCATCTTCCAGGGAAGGAAGATAAACGTCGTTCATCGTGTGTCCACCGAAATCTATGTTGCTTTTCATCATCGCGCGCACCTGGTCCCATTTCATGTATCCCTTGCGCGTTCCTGTATAACCGGTGATCAGGAATATCGTCGCCGGCATATCATATTTTTTCAGGACGGGAAAAGCGTGAAAATAATTATCCTCATAGCCGTCGTCAAAAGTTATAACAACTGCTCCCGGTACGAACCTCCGGCCCTTCCTGATATGTCTTACCAGATCATCCAGGGATATCACGGAATATCCGCTTTCCCGGAGAAACGCCATCTGGCGGGAAAAGTTTTCCGGCGTCACGTTCAGAGTGCTGCTCCGGTCATCTCTCACCGCGTGATACATAAGAATGGGCGTTACGCGTCGAGGCCGCATATAGAGAAAATAAAAACCCGCTGCCGCGACGGCTAATACCAGAAAAACTATTAATGTTTTCTTGAATAACTTAAACCCCATGGTCATATTTATGTTCTCATTAACACGTTCGGAACTTACTAGAAATATTGTTTCTAATGGGCCTCATTTAGCTCTGCATAAATTCGGCCTTACAACTCATGTTCACTTTGTTCCATAAGTTGTGGCCTCATTTAAAAGGCGACCCCTCAAAATGCCGGTTAAAACAGAATTCAGAGGGGCCGGGAAAATAGCATAAAACGCCGTCCTATACGGGCTTATGATATCATTATAGCCGTGACAGGACACTGATCAGCACCGTTTTTGGCATCATCCGCCTTGTCTTCGGGTATCTCATCCATTTTTGTCACCGCTTTGTCGCCCTGCATCTCAAAGACATCAGGGGCTACCTGTGCACATAAACCACATCCGATACAAGCTTCCTGGTCCACTACGGCTTTCATTACTATGCACCTCTCTTTCTTTTTCGCTATTTTATCAGAATGCCTTCATCGGGTCAAGAATGTTAGAACCCATTTCATAACCCCATTCTACTGCGTCTGGCTGCAAAAGCAAGAAAAATGAAAGAATTTGCCCACAATTTTTGTCTATATATATGAGGGCGTATCTGTGATCGGTTATCTGTGACCTGTGATCTGTTATCTGTGATCTGTTGTCTGTGATCGGTTATCGGTGCTAAGTGATACGCGATACCCATAGCAAGCATACGTGCGCAATACGCGATACGAGATACCCATAGCGAGCATACTCGTCCAAAACGCATGAAGTTATCCCGGTTATTCCATTCATCTGTAAACGTGCTTTTTCCCGTGATCTGCGATGTATGCGGAAAAAAACAGGCCATTTACCCGCTTCCTATATGCCGGAACTGCAAAGAACGGATGCTGGAAGGAAACCCTCCTCCGGTCCGGAGCTTGGAACACCTGAGAGCGATCTGGTCGTGCCGTTCTTACGAGGGGGCGGTAATGAAGTGCATCAGGGGTTTCAAGTACCGCGGCAACCTCCGTTTGATATCCGTTTTCGAGGAAATAATATTGAATTTTCTGAACGAGAACGATATAAGGACCTGCTCTGCTGACCTGATCGTCCCGGTCCCTCTTCATCCGGTCCGACTATACAGGCGCGGTTATAATCAGTCCGAACTCATTTCGAATATTCTGTCCAAACACCTCTCAATACCGGTTTCCCGGCACGCACTCGTAAAGACGAAAAACACGGTCCCTCAGATGGGACTTCCAAGAAAAAGAAGGGTCAAGAACCTGAAAAACTCATTCGCGGTGGTCGACAGATTAAATCTTCTGGGCAGATCCGTCATGCTGGTCGACGATATAATGACGACCGGGGCTACACTTGATACGTGCGCTCAGGAGCTTACCCGGTCCGGGGTGACTGCGTTATACGGATTTACCCTGGCAAGAACGATGTAACTTTTGGGCGAGTTTGCTCGCTATGGTTATCTCGTATTGAGTATTGAGTATTGCGTATTGCGTATCGCGTCCTGAAAAGAAAATCCCCCTGGCCCCCTTTTTCAAAGGGGGGAAATACTTGTCGGAACTTCAGCAATTCACGATCCCCGATTCACGATTCACGAGCGACGACTCACGAATCACGATCCACGATCCACGATTCACGACTTACGGTTCACAAAATAAATACCGGCAATGGCGAAGGTAACGTTGCTGAACCACGCCGCGGCCACGGGCGGGAGCAGGCCGCCTTTACCCAGAGCGAGACTTATAGCCATTACCGGCAGATAAAATATCGCCACGGTAATACCTTTGACCATGCCGATAAGCGCGCTCGCGCGGCCGGTCTCTATGCTGAAGGGAACACCTATCAGGACCGTTATCAGGGCGGTAAAGGGAAAAGCCAATTTGTAATTGAGGTCTACCCTAAGCCTTCTTATCGTGGCAGGCGAACCTACGTGAAAAACCCTCAGGTATCTGCTAAGCTGCCCGAAGCTCATGAACCTGGGATCCCATTGGTTATTGAGAAAATCGTCCGGGGTCTCCATGATGAATATCCTTTTCCTTCTGTATATCTCGGGATTACCCGTAAAATCGCCCGCGGGATCCGCCTTGAAAACGATGACGTCCCTTCCCATCCAGGACCCGTCATCCTGCCACTTCACCGAACGGGCGTTGACCTTCTCAATCACGTTGTGCTGTCTGTCCTGCTTGTGGATGATCACATTGTTCAGGGTCTTTGTCGAAGGAACGTAGGACTTCGCGTAGATTATCCGATCTCCCTTGCCGTAAACAGCCAGGTCCTTTATCTCGAACCTTTTCTTGCCCTCTCCAAATTCCAGTTCTTCCTTCCTTATACGGTTGGCTTTCTCCATTGTGGAAGGCACGATCCTGTCGTTTATTATGAACGCAAAAAGACACAGGACGAATGTCACCAGGAGAACCGGCCGAAGCAGTTTCCACAGGCTGAGGCCGCTCGCCACAACCGCGGTCACTTCATGGTTCTTGCTGAGCGAGTTAAAAACGTAAACAGCGCTCAGGAGGCACGCGAAAGGGAGCATATTGACAAAAGCGAAGGGGGCAAGATATAAATAAAAAGACAGGATGCTCTGCAGTGGTATGTTATTCCTGAAAATATCGTCCAGGAATCCCAGAATGTCCCCTATTATACCGAGGACCATGAGCAGAGTGATACAGAAAAAAAGTGCCGCGACAAAATTTCCAAGCACATATTTTTCCAGTATCCTCATACCGCTCCCTATCTTGCCAGAACCCGGTAAAACATTACCACTCCGATCCCCAAAAGAAGTATGTTGGCGGACCATACACCTATCCATGGCGGGATCACGCCGCGGATCGCGAAAGCTATGCCACCAAGCATGATGCCCCAGTATACAAGGAACAGGCCTATCGCGAACCCGAACCCTATGAATTTTTCACGCCGGTGGGTAGTTATCGCGAGAGGTATTCCCGCTATGACGAAAACAAGACTTGAGAACGCGAGCGCCAGTTTTTTGTGTAACTCTATGCGAAGCGGTATCACGTCGATCTCATTCTTCTTTAAGCTCCTGATATCAAGCATGATCTCCCTGATGCTTTTTTCTCTCGCTTTTTTCTGTATGTTCCGAATGTCTATGGCTCTATCCAGGTTCAGGGTCATGTAATAATCCTGAAACGAAAGTTTATAGAACTCATCGGGCTTATCGGAGGATATCTCGTCGGCCGTGCCGTTCGTGAGCCGCAGTTTAACGCTGTCCTGCTCGGGGAGAGGTATTATTTCCCCTGTTTCCGCCACTATGGTGCGAGTGGGCCCCTCTTCCCTGGGCTGGTATATCCGGATATCCTCAAGGATGTTGCCCCTGATATCATGAATAAAAATAATATAATCCTTGAAACCTTTCACAAAAACCCCGGGTTCCAGCATGGCGGAAGGATGTTTCAGCCCTACACGTTTGAGCAGTTTCCTGGCCGCAAATTCCGACTGGGGGAGCACCCTGTCGTTCAGGGGGACGCTCAGAAGACTTATGATAAACCCGCAGATCATTACCGGAAATACTATCTTGTAGATACTTATGCCGCTTGTCCTCAGGGCAGTGACCTCATTATCGCTTGAAAGTCGTCCGAAACCGAGAAGGATCGCCGAAAGGACCGAGATCGGGATGGTAAAAATAAGAACGTACGGAAGAAACAAAAGGAATAACTTTATGACCTGAATAAGTTCAACCCCCTTGTTCATCACCATATCCGCGGTCTGGACGATATTACCGGCCGCGAGGATAATTGTAGAGACGAAGAGAGAAGCTAAAAAAGGTCCTCCGAGCTCCTTAAGCAGATATTTTGTTATTATCCTCATTGTCTGCGAAGGCGGATAAAGGACCGAAGCGGATATCAGCAACCTCTGTCCCCTGTCCTCTGTTCTATAGGATCTATTTTGTGGCCGGATCCCGCCGCTTATGACGCGAGCAGTTTGGTAAGCGCGTAAAGCCGCGAATGCAATTCCCTGTCCTTATCCCTCTCAAAACAGGCTTTCTCGTAGGGGACGAGTTGAAGGGTCGATCCCTTTATGCCGACCATCTTGCCGAAGTGGCCTTCCATCAGCGCGTTCACCGCGTACGCGCCCATGATCGAAGCCAGGATCCTGTCAGGCGCGTTGGGGGACCCACCTCTCTGGATATGACCCAGTGTTACTCCCCTGACACTGAACCCTGTCCTTTGCCTGATCTGTTCCGCCATGACGTGGGCGCTGGCATACCCTTCGGAAACAATGATGATCCAGCTTCTTTTGCCTTTTTTTTCGGCTTCTTCGATCTCTGAAGCGACCTGGTCCAGATCCACCTGGCTGCCGGGATAGAGTATCTCTTCCGCGCCGCCTGCCAGACCCGCCATTATGGCTATATACGGCTCCTCGCGTCCCATCACCTCGATCACATAAACACGCTCCATACTTGTGACCGTATCCCGTATCTTGTCCACCGCGTCCAGGACGGTATCAACCGACGTATGCGCACCCACCGTATAATCGGTATAACCGAGGTCGTTATCAATAGTCCCCGGTATGCCTACGCTTTTAACACCGAAATTATTATAAAAGTCGATCGCCCCCTGGAAAGAACCGTTGCCTCCTATTATGACAAGCGCGTCTATCCCGTTCTCTTCCATTACTTTTGAGGCTTTCGCCTGTCCTTTTTTCGTCCGAAAATCCTTTGACCTGGCTGTTTTGAGTATTGTGCCGCCCCGTCCCAGGATATTGCTCACGCTGCGTGAATCCATCTCGATGAACTCACCGTTGATCAGGCCTTCATACCCGCGTAATATCCCCCTGATCTCAAGACCTTCATATTTCGTTTTGCGGACGACACTGCGTATGGCCGCGTTCATCCCGGGGGCATCCCCCCCGCTGGTCAAAACGCCTATCCTTTTTACTTTTTTACCCATAGCCATCTTTCAACTTGATATAGTAGAATGTTCCTTTTTCCCTACGTTCCCAGATCCCAGCTCTTAAGATATTCTTTCTGCTCTCCGGTAAGCATGTCTATTCCTATGCCCATAGACTTCAACTTCAGCCTGGCTATACGGGCATCTATTTTTTCGGGGACCTTATGGACCTTCTTTCCCATCCTTTCGTGGTTCTTCACCAGATACTCACAGGAAAGCGACTGGTTGGCAAAGCTCATGTCCATTACCATGGACGGATGTCCTTCAGCCGCGGCAAGATTTATCAGCCTGCCTTCCCCGAGAAGTACTATCTTTTTGCCGTTCCTGAGACTATACTCTTTGGTATAGGGCCTCACTTCCCGGGCCGAGCTGGATATCTTCTTAAGTCCCGGTATGTCTATCTCCACGTTGAAATGCCCGGAATTGGCTACAATGGCGTTATTTTTCATAATGAGAAAATGTTCCGGTCTTATCACGTTGATATTACCCGTAAGCGTCACGAAAACGTCCCCTATCCTGGCGGCCTGTTTCATGGGCATGACCGTAAAACCGTCCATTACCGCCTCAAGGGATTTGAAAGAATCGATCTCGGTCACTACCACTCTGGCACCAAGCCCTCGCGCGCGCATCGCGACACCCCTGCCGCACCATCCGTACCCGGCGATTACCACCGTGCTGCCCGCCATAAGATGGTTCGTTGCCCGCAATATACCGTCTACCGTGGACTGGCCGGTACCATAACGATTATCGAACAGATATTTCGTCTGGGCATCGTTAACGGCGATTATCGGGAACATGAGCAGCTTTTTGGCTTCAAGGCTCCTGAGCCGTATCACTCCGGTAGTCGTCTCCTCGGTCCCCCCGTATATGGTCTTTATAAGCGCCTTGCGTTTGGAATGTATGGTCGAGACAAGATCGGCCCCGTCATCCATCGTAACGTGCGGTTTAATGTCCAGAACGCTGTTTATATGTCTGTAATAGGTGGCGTCATCCTCCCCTTTTATCGCGAATACCGGCACTCCGTGGTCCTGGACAAGAGAGGCGGCAACGTCATCCTGTGTGCTGAGCGGGTTGGAAGCGCAAAGTTCAACGCGGGCTCCGCCGGCTTTAAGAACTATCATGAGGTTGGCCGTCTCCGTGGTCACATGCAGACATGCTCCGACGCGCACTCCTTTTAAGGGTTTTTCCTTCCTGAATCTATCCTCTATTATCCCGAGAACGGGCATGTTCTTAGCGGCCCATTCTATCCCGAGTTTACCTTTTTTCGCCAGTTTTTTATCTTTAATATCATACCCTTTCATATTCGCTTTTCCTTTCTGCTTAACTTGTCGTCTCCCCCCTTTGAAAAAGGGGGCCAGGGGGATTTTTTAATTTACTGTAACGGAATTTCAAAAAACTGACAGAAAGCCATAGGAGCCGCCTCCAGGCGGCGAACCCATGGTGATAATTTTGTTCGCGGCCTGGAGGCCGCTCCTGCGAGACAGGTAAAAACTTCGCCCGAAGGGCGTTAAGTTGCAGGGCACACTTAAGTGTGCCCTACGAGCTTGATACCGTTTTAACTGGAAAATTCACAAGTTTTTTTAACGGGACCAGTCTGCGGATTGCGCCGCTACAGGAAACCTGTCCACACCTTATACCTTATTCCCCGCTACTTCGCTTTCTTCCTGAGCGTATCCGCCATGTCGATCTCTTCCCAGGTGAACCCTTCTTCTTCCCTGCCAAAATGACCGTATGAAGCCGTATTCTGGTATATGGGCCGCCTGAGCTTGAGCTTCTCGATAATACCCGCGGGAGTAAGATCAAAATTTTCCCTTACCAGCCGGACTATCCTGACCTCGGATATCCTGCCCGTGCCGAACGTATTGATCATCACGCTGACCGGCTCCGGAATGCCTATGGCATACGCGAACTGCACCTCGCATTTCCCGGCTATTCCGGCGGCCACTACGTTCTTGGCCACGTAACGGGCCATGTAAGACGCGGACCTGTCGACCTTTGTCGGATCTTTCCCGCTGAAACACCCGCCGCCGTGGCTTCCGACCCCCCCGTAAGTGTCCACTATGATCTTCCTTCCTGTGACCCCGGTATCGCCCTGGGGCCCGCCTACTTCGAACCTGCCTGTGGGGTTGACGAATATCTTCGTGTCCTTATCCATCAATCCTCCGGGGATGATCTTACCGATGACCAGTTTTTTCATATCGTTATGTATGTCCCTCATTTTGGCTTTGCGGTCGTGATGCGCGCTTATTAATACGGCCTCGACCCTCTTGGGCGTCCCGTTCTCATACTCTACCGTTACCTGGCTTTTGCCGTCAGGTCTCAGGTAATTTACGAGCTGTTCTTTCCTTATCCTGGCCAGCTGCCTCGTAAGAGCATGCGCTAAAGTGATAGGCATAGGCATAAGTTCCCTGGTCTCATCCGACGCGTATCCGAACATCATGCCCTGGTCACCGGCGCCCCCTACGTCGACGCCTATGGCGATATCCGGCGACTGTTCCTGGATAGACGTGATCACGCCGCAGGTCATGTAATCGAATCCGTAAGCGGCGTGTGTGTATCCTATTCCTTTAATGGTCTTTCTCACTATTTTGGGGATGTCCGCGTAAGAAGACGTCGTTATTTCGCCGGCCACGAACGCCAGGCCTGTAGTTACCATCGTTTCACAGGCGACTCTTCCGGAAGGGTCGTCCTTGTATATAACGTCAAGGATAGCGTCGGATATCTGGTCGCATACTTTATCAGGATGTCCTTCTGT
The DNA here is from genome assembly GCA_034723315.1 of Candidatus Omnitrophota bacterium. Classification (GTDB taxonomy): domain Bacteria; phylum Omnitrophota; class Gorgyraeia; order Tantalellales; family Tantalellaceae; genus JAYEOV01. The sequence continues at coordinate 22,007 of JAYEOV010000050.1, forward strand.
TACGCTTTCGGACGTAAAAAGGTATTTATGTTTCATCTCTTTCTTCTTATCCTCCTTAAATTTAAAGCTCTCTATTCCTGTACTCGATGTCGGCTTTCTCAAGAGATTTCTTATCGCCTATGTCATACCAGCCTTCGGTGAAAACATACCCGTAGACCTCATTGTTTTCCGAGATCCATTTGACAAAGTTTCCGGGGGCATCCTTCACAAGCCCCGTCTTCATGTACTCCGATATCAAGGGCAACTTGGATTTGGGAAAATAGTAGATCCCCGTCGATGCCAGCGTACTCCTGGGGCTTGAAGGTTTCTCCTGGAAATCGTCTATCTTCAGTTCGGAATCAACAGAAACTACCCCGTACTTCCGCGCGAGTTTCCGTTTCTTAACGTCGTAAAGCGCGACACTGAACCTGTTTTTTTCCTTCGCAAAAGAAGTAAAATCCGCTATGTCAAACTCAAAAAGATTGTCCCCGGCCACTATCAGCACATCGTCGCGGGGATCCTCCTTCTCCAGGACAAGGTTTATATCGCCGACCGCGCCAAGACGGTCTTCGTTGGATCCCGTCAGATCGTTGATCACTTTCAGCCTGATGGAAAAACTCCTGTCTCTTACCCATTTAACGACCATGTCGTAAAACTTGTCGTTGGTGACTATATATACCTCGTCACAAGACTCCAGGCTTTCGAATTTTCTGAGCAATCTTTCCAGGATGGTATGCCCTCCGACCTTTACGAGTAATTTGGGACGGTCAAGCGTGAGCGGATACAACCTGGTGCCGTAACCGGCTGCCAATATCAGACCTTTCATTTTTGTCCTTTCTTCGTTCATATATTCCATAACATTCTGCTTCCCCGAGTTTTCGCAAAAAAAGCGATGTACTAATCGGACAACTCTATGGCGACATCCGGAACCAGTTCTCTCAGCTTGTCTTTGGCGAACTCCTGCACTTCCCTGCCGGTGTTAAATGTCAGCGCTTTTTCCGCGATCATCTTTGCGTCGGAAAAGCTGATGGAACGCACTATCTTTTTGATCTCCGGAACCGCAATAGGCGAAGTGCTGAATTTGTCCAGTCCAAGCCCCAGCAGGATCATTGTAAGAGACACGTCACCTGCCATTTCCCCGCAAAGGGCTACGGGGATCCCTTCTTTATGCCCGTTATCTATGACCATTTTTATCAGGTTCAGGATCGCGGGGTGTGTAGGCTCGTAAAGATACGCGATCTTCTCGTTGACCCTGTCCACCGCGAGAGAATACTGTATAAGGTCGTTGGTCCCTATACTGAAAAAAGCGCATTCTTTCGCGAGTATATCGCTGGTGATCGCCGCGGAAGGCACTTCTATCATCGCCCCCACCGGCAGTTCCTCGTTAAAAGGTATCCCTTCTTTCCTGAGTGCGCCCTTCACGTCTTCCAGAAATTCGTTCGCCTGCCGCAGTTCCCTTAATCCGGATATCATCGGGTACATAAGCTTGAGATTGCCGTAAACAGAAGCCTTCAATATGGCCCTGAGCTGAGACCTGAAGATGTCCGGCCGGGCAAGACAGAACCGTATCGCTCTCCATCCAAGGAACGGGTTCATCTCTTTCGGCACGTCAAGCTGCGAAAGGAACTTATCCCCGCCGAGATCGAGCGTTCTTACAACAACGTGATGAGGTTTTATTCTTACCGCGACGGATTTGTAGGCGTTGAACTGTTCTTCCTCGCTGGGCAGATCGCGCCTGTTCATGTAGAAATACTCCGTCCTGTACAACCCTATCCCCTCCGCGCCGTGGGAAATGACGCTTGCCACGTCCTCGGGCAATTCTATGTTTCCCGCCACTATCGTCTTTTTTCCGTCAATCGTCTCGCCGGGCAGGGACTTCAGCTCTACCAGTTCCCGTTCAAGGTTTTCGTATTTTTTCTTCTCGCTCTGATACTTCGCGAGGAACCTCTTGTTGGGATTCACGATAACGGCCCCGTGTACACCGTCAAGTATGATCCGATCGCCGTTCTTTACAATGTCTGTCACGGATTCAAGGCCGACCACCGCGGGGATCTCAAGCGATTTCGCCATTATAGCCGTATGAGAGGTCCTTCCCCCGATATCCGTGGCAAACCCCATGACCCGGCCCCTATGCATCATCGCAGTATCGGAAGGCGAAAGGTCGTACGCTATAACTATGGACTTTTCGGCGAGGTCCTGGAGCCCCAGCTCCTCCGTTCCCATAAGATTGCGCAATATCCTTTTACCCACATCGGTTATGTCGCTGATCCTGTCCCTCAGGTACTCGTCTTTCGCTTCCGAAAGCACGCTTATATATTGGTTAAGGACTTCGGAATATATGACCTCTATATTCTTTTTCTTTTTCTTCAGTCTTGTGATCACTTCCTGGACGAGAACACTGTCCTCCAGCACGAGAAGATGGGCGCTGAAGATCTTTCCATGTTCTACCCCCATCTCCTTTGATATTTTCTTTTCTATCTCCAGTATCTCTTTTCTGGTCTTTTTCAGGGCCTGTTTAAACCTCTCTACCTCGGCGGGAAGCATGCTCTCAGGGATACTTCGTTCCGGAGTTATTATACTCTGCGTCCCGTAGACATAAGCCTTTCCTATGGCAATACCCGTAGCGGCAGGAATCCCTTTCAACTGGATCTGCTTTTTTGAGGTATGCCCTTTTTTGTCTGTCATCGGCCTACTCCCACCTCATATTTTTCCCCTGGCGGATCAGTATCAGGTTACTTAAAGTCCCCTAAAGTTACTTTTTACGGACATATGCCAGGTTTCGCCGTCTTTTTCGTAACATTATGTACCCTTAATGCAACCTTACGCAACCTTACGCAACATCCACACACGCACATACGCTCATTTAATTATCCGGTTCAATGTCGGTCAACAATATGTTTGACAGCTCCTTAACAGCCGGCTCCGCGTCCTCCCCCTCGGCGATGATCTCTATTTTCGAACCTTTTTCGGCGGCCAGCATCAATATGCCCATAATGGACTTACCGTTGACCTCCTGATCGTCCTTGGTTATGGTTATGTCGCTTTCGTACTTATTCGCTATCTGGACAAAAACAGCCGCAGGTCTGGCATGTAATCCTGTCCTGTTCTTTACGATCAATTCCTTCCTGACTACCATTTTATCCGATCGTTACCTTTATTTTCATATCATCACAAACAGGCTGACAATAATGACACGCTATCGCGAACCTTGCTTTTCCCACGGCACGATCACTCTTTCCTGCTTTCACTCAGGATACTCATTATCGTGTCACAGAGTTTCTGAGAATCGTGCCGCACGAACTCCTCCATGCTGGCGATATGTGCCTTGACAAGCGTGATACGCTCTTTCTTGAGCCATCTTTCGTCATTCTCATCAAGCTTCGCGGGAAACTTGTCCTCTTTTTTATATCTTTCGTAAAGAGACCTGGGAATACGCGAGACATTCGCTATGCAGTAATTGACTATTCCCGGACGCGTGTGTTTTATGATCGCCCTCACGTGATCACTGACCGAATAATCGTCTGTTTCCCCGGATTCGGTCATCACGTTGCAGATATAGATCTTGACCGCCTTTGATCTCAGTATCTCTTTCTGTATCCCTTCTATTAAAAGGTTCGGCATCACGCTTGTATACAAACTGCCCGGGCCCAGGATTATCGCGTCAGCCTGTCTTATCGCATCCACTGATTCCTGCGTTGCCCTGCAATCGCCGGGGATAAGAAGAAGCCTCATTATGGGGCTGCCCTTTTCTTCCCGGATACGGCTCTCACCAACGGTCTCCCTGCCATCCTCCCTCTTTACCATCAACTTGATCTTCTGCAGGGTGCTGGGAAACACATTCCCTCTTATTGCCAGGACCTTGCTCGATTCCCTGATCGCTTTCGCGAAATCTCCCGTTACCTTGGACAGGGCCGTGATGAAAAGGTTTCCGAAGTTATGCCCGTGCAGATCCTTGCCCTCTTTGAAACGGAACTGGAAAAGCGCCCCAAGAAGGTCTTCCGAATCCGCCAGGGCCACCAGGCAATTACGTATATCCCCGGGGGGCAGAACCCCGAATTCCTCCCGGAGCCGGCCCGAAGACCCGCCGTCGTCCGCGACAGTGACTATCGCGGTAATATTGCTTGTCCTCTGTTTCAATCCGGTCAACAACGTGGAAAGCCCGGTCCCTCCTCCCACGACAACTATTTTCGGCCCCTTTTCCAGAATGCGTTTCTCATATACCTTGTCGACAAGAGAGCTGTCCGGCCGCGACGGTTCGGGCATTAATGCCGTCATAAACGATTTTATGATCCTTTTTACGGCTATTATCACGCAAAGTATCCCGGCCATTATAATAAGTCCCGCTATGGCCTTGTTCTCCGCGCTTCTCTCGGAAATAACTACCACAAAGCCCATGGAGATCATGATAATGCCGAAAACGGTAAGAGATATCCACCGCTTTATCAGCATCCCGGGATATAACCACTTCAATCGTTTCATCTCTAATCGCTTATTGTTCGAGACCCATTGTCTATCGCGTTTCGCGGTTTTATATCAATGAATCATGAACTTATCACTGGATCTTCTTCTGTTCTTCTTCCCTGATCGTTCTCAGGACATCCGTAGTGCTTTTTGCCAGGCGCAACCTCTCCCTTACGAACTTATCGTCCAGAAGACGGGATATCTTCGCCAATGCCTTCAGGTGTGGGCCCGGGGTATCCCCGGGCGCCAGCAGTAAAAAAAATATTTGCGTGGCTTCACCGTCAAGAGACTTGAAATCAAGACCTTTTTTGGACACCCCGAAAGCGGCGACCATCTTCTTCAGTTTCGGACATTTCGCATGCGGTATGGCGACCCCTTTACCTATCCCGGTAGACCCCAAGACCTCCCGGTCCAGAAGTCTTTTCAGGATATCATCTTTATCGGCTTTGCCTACAGTCCCGGATATTATGAGAAGATCCACCAGTTCAGAAAGCATCTCTTCCTTCTCCTGGGCTTTGAGGTCCGTGGATACCGCATTCTTCTCCAGCAGTTCTGAAATAGTTGTGATCATCTCTTTTTCCTTTGTATTGATCTGTTTTAAGCGTCCTTTTTGCCGGGAAAAAATAAACTAAGAAAGATATTATACCTTAGAAAAATGGAGCGGGTGATCGGACTTGAACCGACGACAATCACGTTGGCAACGTGATGCTCTACCAACTGAGCTACACCCGCCCGTTCTGTTTTCTCAGCCAAATATTGGCTGTTGTTCTATTTGAGCCGAAAATCAATACTCGATAGTATTCGGATTCATCGCTTTTTCAATATCTGCTTTCTTCTAAATGAGCACATGATTTAGGAACACGCTAGTGAGAGTAAATCATAAGTGCGAATTTATGCAGCGCTAATATCGAATTTCAATGCACAAAGCACGCTTTTGGCGCGATTTATTCTGGTACCCGCACAAGGACTCGAACCTTGAACCAACGGATTAAGAGTCCGCTGCTCTACCAATTGAGCTATGCGGGCACCTTTATTTAGGGCGTATTATAACATAGAGGCAAAAATAATTTCAAGTAATATATAGAAACGCCTGAGGAGCAGGGTAAAGCCTGGTGGGGCGTCCCCTCTCGCTCTAAAAGCTGTGTGTCTTAATAAATCCGATGATGTCTTCGATCCTGGCTTCAGCCATAGAGATACATGTGTCGGCACACCCGTAATATAACCGCAGAATATCTCCGTTCACGACCGCTGAACTGGGGAAGATCACGTTCGGCACGTCCCCTACCCGTTCATAGAGCTCTGCAGGAGCCAGCAGATAATCTTTTGTCCGGTACAGGACCTTCCAGGGCTCCTCTTTATCCAGTAGCGCCCCGCCTGTATAGTAGAGATAACCGTTGCAGCTGGTCCATACCCCGTGATAGATCAACAGCCACCCTTCATCCGTCTCAATGGGCGTCGGACCGGGACCTATTTTCGTCGACTGCCAGCTGCTTCTGACGGTACCGAAGACGAATCGGTGGCGCCCCCAGTAGATCATATCGGGACTGGTAGAATAGAATATGCTCCCGAAAGGCGTATGCCCCATATCGCTCGGCCGGCTCAGCATAGCGAAGCTGCCGTTGATCTTTCTCCCGAATATAACGCAGTTCCGGTTAGCGGGCAACGTAAGGTTCTCCATTTGATGGAACGTTTTAAAATCTTTCGTCGTCGCCATGCCGATAAGCGGACCTTGCGCCGAATCCAGACACCACGTAAAATAATACGTATCGCCTATCCTGGTCAGACGGGGATCATACGTCCTTTCCCCGATCCGCAGATACGGATCATCACATTCAATTTTCAGGATCTCAGGATCTATATCCCACTTGATGCCGTCCCTGCTGAAACCGATGTGCATGGTAAAATTAAAATCTATCTCGTCAACCCTGAAAATGCCCGCGTATCCGTTCCCGAAAGGAACTATCGCGCTGTTGTGGATACTGTTCGCCCTGGGTACGGCTTTCGCGGTGATGATCGGATTACCTTTATACCTTTTGAAAACAGTTTCGTTTGCCATGTCTCACTCCTTCCCTGGTTTTAATATCCGTACCTTATATAAATAAAAGAAGAACAACAGGGCGGGGCCAGGGCTGACCCCAGCCATCTTCCATCTAAAACTCCTTCTTTCTTTTCTTCCATTTCTTCATTATTTCGAGGACTTCCCTGTCAGAAACATCGTACCACTTTTTGTAGACCTCGGCTACTGCCCTGAAAAAGGGCGGTTCTTCCAGGATCACCGCTTCATCCGCGAGCAGCCGCATCTCTCTGGCAATATCTGATCCGGCAACAGGAACCGCCACTATTACCTTACCCGCTTTCTTTTTCCTGCAAAGTATTATCGCGGCCCTCATCGTCGAACCCATCGCGATCCCGTCATCGACAAGGATAACCGTTCTTCCCTCGATCTCCGGCAAAGGCCCGCCGCCCCTTAAAATCTCTATCCGCCTTTTTATCTCCTTTTTCTGTTCTTTCCCTATCCTCCTTATATCCTTTGCCTCAAGCCAGTCTTCAGCTTGTTCAAAAATGAACATGCTGCCGTCTTCCGCGATAGCGCCGAACCCGGCCTCGGGAGAATCCGGGAAAGGAAGCTTTCTTGAGACAATTATGGAAAAATCGGACTCCAGACTTTCCGCGACTTGATACCCCACCTCTACCCCGCCTCTGGGAACGGCAAGGATCAGGGGTTTTTTTTCTTTGTATTTTTCCAGAGCTTCAGCAAGCTTTTTTCCCGCGTCCTCTCTATCCTGGAACATATTTCTCCAAATAAACGTTCTTAAGTTATAAATTAAGCGCTTCGCGCAACTTGAGGCCTATTCGGCGCGCTTAATTTATGGTAAGGGGGCTTTGCCCCCTTAAAATCCCCCTTTTTATTGAAATTCCGTTACGACAAATTAAGCGCTCTGCGCAACTTGAGATCTACGCGACACCCGTAATTTATTGAGTAACTTTAACCTGGTTAAATTTAACCAGGTTAAAAATCCTTAACTTTCCCCCCTTTTGTTAAAATCCTTAACTTTCCCCCCTTTTGTTAAAATCCTTAACTTTCCCCCCTTTGAAAAAGGGGGTTAGGGGGATTCTAAATTTGTAATCGTTCTTCTCCGTTACGAGAACCTAAAATTCCGTGGACAC
>JAYEOV010000051.1:0-21336 GCA_034723315.1 Candidatus Omnitrophota bacterium
GAACTCCTTATAAGGCAAACCATCTTTCTGGTCACACATATAAGAATTACCCTTATGTCGCCTCAAAGTCTGGCCTTTTCCAGAACCCATTTCATAACCCTGTTTTACTGCGGCTGACTGCAAAAATCATTGACTGCGTTTTCGGGGCAAAATGTCCTCAACGTAGCGCACCAGCTACGTTTCCGGGCATTTTGCCACTCAGGCCTTGTCAATGGCTTTTTCGCTCAGCCTCGCAACAAACAGGGTTATGAAATGGGTTCTATGGAATTTATCTTGATTTTGAGAAGTATCTGCTCTCTAAAGATTTAACAAAGTGGTAAACCAGAAATCTCGCAATTTTGTTCTTATTTGCATTGAGAACATAAGCTTTTTATTTGGAAAAAATGATCTCGATTTTTTATAATTCACAACAAATTCCAACCACAGTAATTTGCTGCTGTCAGGTTATACAACGGTTGGATTTCGATTTTGTATTAATCAATTGATTGTCCTTGTCCAGGCCGATCTTAACGGACTTTTGAACAAATACCAATGGAAAAACAATATCGCTTACGCAACAGGGTAGCCAGACGGAAAGAAATAAAAACACAAAAATCCCAACATATATGCCCCACGTCAAACTTTGGCCTAATGCCGTGATGATATGAAACAAAGACGCCCACGTGCTCAATAAAACATGTCCGGCATGCGGAAATTTGGTTCTTGGACAGAAATGCGCTACAGTGATCCCCAAAATCGCGCATGGAAACACCAGCCACCATTTTTCAATAAATCCTATATGAACACCTCTATTCGGCAGATGCAGTAAAACCTCACCCACATATGGAATTACCGAATCACTTAACGTGGCAATGCCTACTGCTCCCATGATCCCTATTAAAAGAATCTCTAAAAAATTACATTTCTCCGAATTGCTCTCGTCCCTATGAACTTTAAGCATTGAAGCGGTAACAAGAGCACTTAAAAAGACATGAATGGGATGAAATATATGGAACATTCTGCACGCTGTGTTGGAAGATATTCCGCGAAAAAGTATCATAAAAATTATTCCTGTAACCACTCCGACCCCTGTAAAAGGAATATGTTTTTCTAGTTCAATAATAATTTGCTTAACATTCATTTGCCTTCTCTCTTCAAAATATCATTGTGTGAGTTCACCTTTCATAAAACAATCATTAGAAACGCTCAATTTCGCTCTTCGAAAGTGAAAAATCCTTTCAAGCGTAATGGCAAGCGTTGCCGAACGCAAGAGAATGGGCTACATCAAAAAATCTCCCCTAAGGAAAAAACTGAACATCATCTCCCTCTTCCGTCTCTTCCGTAACGTCTTCTACCACTTAAACGTTTTGGATATTTCAAACACGTAGTTCCTTCCCGGAGCGTAAATGGTCGAAAGGTGCTCTCTGTATGCCCTGTCAAAGAGATTTTCAATGCCAAAATCAAATCTCAGTCCCTCCAACCAGCTCAAGCCCTTCACTCCTCCGTACAATTCCGGCAGAACATAACTGAACCTCAGGTCCCAAACGGAATACGCGGACGTTGGCTGGGTCGAATCGGGGTCATCCGGAGCATCCAGCCTTTTCTGATCATTGGCAAAAGTCGCGGATAGCGACGCCGTGAAAGATTTGTCGTCTGTCCTGTACCGCGCACCCCATCTCAACTTGTCTGCCGGAATGGAATCAAGCCATTTATCAGTGTCGGTATTACGGCCTCTTTCGAGTTCATAGGTCACGTATGTCGAGAACCCCCACGGCAGGCTCAAATCAACGGTATTTTCCATCCCCCACAGTTTTACTTTTGATTCGTTTCTGGACATGGTCGTTCCCCCCGGGGGACCAAAAGGACCGAAAGGATAAGTTATCGTAACTACGGTGTTAATGAAATCCTCAGCGTACACCAGATAATACACGCTGTCCCAGCTTAAGTCCACATTGTCAATTATGTTTATTTTTCCTCTGGTCCCGATTTCAAAGTTCTGGCTTGTTTCCGGTTTTAAGTCAGGATTCGGCTGAAAAGTATTGAGAGCGAAATGTGTCCCTGTCATGTACAACTCATCCATCCTGGGCGCCCGGAAACCTGATCCGTAATTGCCGAAAATACTTATATCGTCAGTCACTTTTACGACTGCCGCTATCTTGGGAGTAAACTTCTCTTCCTCCTGATCCGGATGGCCGGTTGTTTCCGAGCGGTACGCGTCCCACCTTATTCCCGGGACTATCATAAGCCTTTCATCAAACAGTCCTATTTCATCCTGAGCAAAGATCCCTACGGCCCATGAAGTTCCGTCGGGAAAACTGGTCAACGCTGCGCTGCCGCGCCGGCCGACCCATTTATCCCGGTAATATTCGGCCCCATAGGTCAGGGTGTTGACCATATAGTCCCATTCAAATCTGCTGGAATTCTTAACTTCCGCGCCAAAGGTGTCCAGATCACGCCTGTCATGCCGCGCTACTCCTGTCTGACGATCCTCCGTAATTTCGTATATCTGGTAATAAACATCCGCCTGAAGGTCAGCGAACCATCCCGTTTCTTCCTGATATCTGAACCCTGTCTTAAAGAGCTGCCTGTTATCATTCCTGTCATATAAAGGGTTAACATTCGAAACATTCTCTGATGCGGGGTTTCCCGGGACCTCGGAATCCCTATCGTACCTGTTATAGGAAAACAGAAGACTTGAATTATCCGACGGATGTATAATGATCTTCCCGAGTTCATCGTTTCCTCTCGTCCCCGAGTAATTAAGTTTTGTCCCGTCACTGAGCTCAATGGACTTTCCGCTGTCCCAGACCGTACCGCTCGCATAATACTCCAGGAACTTATCATATATCCCGAACAGCCGCCCTGTCTGGCGTATTTCCTTGTTGACCGTATTATACGATGTGTGTGACCCTATACCGAAATTCTCACCCTCATCCAGTATGTCTCCGGGAGATTTTGTCCTGATATTTATAACACCTCCTATGGCGTCCGACCCGTAAAGGGCGGATCCGGCGCCTTTAAGTATCTCTATACGCTCTATGTCATCTATGTTAAGGAACAACTGTCCTTTATGCCCTGACAAAAAGTCCATACGCGCGCCATCCAGTCTCAGCTGCACCCTGGATCCGCTAAAACCCCGTATAGCGGGAACCTCGCTTATGTTTCTCGGCCCACTGAGGATCGAAACACCCACGGTATCGCTCAGGACATCCGCTACATCCTGCGCCATGCTATCCTCAATATCCCCGGATGTAATAACACTGACCGACTGCGGTGAATCCAGCGCTGTTCTTTCTGTTTTTGTCGCAGTGACCACCATCTGTCCCAAATCCAGCTTATTTTTGTCTGATTCCCCTTCCGCGGTCACCCCGGCGGAAATCGCCAGGGAAAAAGCTAACATACCTGTCAATACTGATTTTGTCCTCTTCATCGGTAATCCTCCCTCTCTGATTATTGAAGGCCTCCGGTTGTCCGGTCGGATTCAATGAATTGAATTCTCTATCAGGACTCCGCATGTGCGGTAGTTATCATCTCACCTGAACCTGTTTTTTTCTTTCTTTTCTATCTCAACGACTTTTCCGTTATGTATGGTTACAACCACCTGCCCGAATTTCACTTTCTCTATTCTTTTTATTACTTCCTCATATATCGGCTTTATATTTTTTGTCTCCCGGGGATTTTCCATGCTCCACCTCCTTTCTTCACCCGCCTGATCCAATCCATTCTCTTTTAAGTCCTCTGCCTTACAACACCCCATATGACAGCAAATGCGAACAGTCCCGTTATCCCGAACATAAATACCACCGCTGTCCTGTTTTCCTCGATTATCTCTTTTACCTTTTCCAGGGTTATCTTCTCTTTTTCAAGTTTCATGCCTTCCTTATTGCCTTCCACCCGGCCTGTTCTTGCGTCCATTATCTCTTTCTTATAATCTTCCCTGAGTTCCTGATCCAATATCCCCGCTATCATCTCCCTTAACTTAAGGTTGTCGCATACAAACCCGCTGCATCCCGCTTTGTAGTCTCTTACCAGTTTCGCGTGCAGTTCCGCAATGGTTTTTACCGTGTCCTCGTCGGCCTTCCAGTACTCTTTTCTTATGGTTTCAAGCATAACCGCCGTCATCTCCTGCAGAGCATACGGGTTTTTGTCCCTGAAAAATTTCTCCAGTTCTATCCCGTATTTATCCCGCACATATACATCATAAAGCCCTTCCCATAACTCTTTGTCTATAACTTCGGGCTTCATAACGTTCCAGCCGTAAGTATTTCTGAAAGTTTCCGCGAATTTCTCAGCCGAAGACGCCCCGCCCTCCTGCAGGGCTTTGATGTATTTCGGGTTGAAAAGAGTTGTCCTCGTCTCAACCCAGATGGCTTCTTTCACTCCCTGAACAGACGGATTGCTTCTATTCCTGAGATCATTAAAATACGCGTCGGGGTCTTTACCTGTAACATTTCTTATGGTCGCGTTAATACCACCCATAAACTCATATATATGATCCAAGGATAACGGCCCCCACGTGTTGGATGACCTGGGCTGGACAACCGTATCCGTATTCTGAAGAGCTGCTTCAAAAATTCCGGGTCTGAATTCCCCCCAGTTGTCTTTTGTATACATGGCCCCCATGTTCTTTAAGTACCTGTCCGATATCTCCTTATCCTCCTCCCACTTATCTCCGGATTCGACCAGTCCCATTATTCCCGTTCCATAATTGCCGTTCACACCTCCAAAAACTCTTACGGCAGAGAACATCCTGGCTTCCAGCGGGGAAAACCCCATCTCTTTCATGGTATCTTCCGCTCTCACAGTGCCCTCTTTCACATAATTCGTGTATTTGTCTCCGTCATCCGCTTCCGCCGCCAGTTTCACCGCTCTGTTAATAAGATATATCCGCGACGCTGCGACATCCCTTAACTGGCCGGAGGTCTGGACCACGACATCAATGCGCGGCCTCTTGAGTTCATTCGACGGGATAAGGCGGACGTCATGCACTATGCCTCTTGAATTACGCACGGGCTCTACGCCTAACAGATAGAATATTTCCGCGAGAGTAATACCCCGGGTCCTGATAAATTCTCCACCCCAGAGAGTAAAGGCGACTTTCCCGGGATATTCCCCTGTTTCGTTCAGCTTCGCGGCAATAAGATCCAGCGCGAGTTCCACTCCTACTTTCCATGCCTCTTCCGTGGGAGTTTTTTCAGCGTCAATAGAGTACATATTTCTGCCCGTGGGAACGGCCCCGGGGTTTGAGACGGGATCCCCCCCGGAAGACGGAGAAATATACCCGCCCCTTAAACCGTTAACCACCGAATCGAGCTCATGTCCCGGAGAATTCACTATCGCCGAATAGTATTCCTGAATGGAAAACAGCGTATCTCTGTAAACGCGAATCGCCTCGATTTTCTCTCTCTGCCCGGACAGTATTCTGTCAAGTCTCTTTTCAGCTTCACTTAGGGCCTTTGTTATATATCCGCGGCTCCGGCGGCTTCTTAATATGGCCGCGACCGCTCCGGCGTTCTGATCGCCACAGCGTCCTATTTCTCCGCCAAGATTTATGTTTTTTAAATAAAACCTGAGATGCCCTATAAAGACTTTCAATCTGTTTTCGTCCCATTCCGATAAGTATCTCTGCAGTCGATTTTCATCCAGGACAACGAACAAATCTCCGGAATACGCGCTGTCCAGGCACTTTCTCGCGGTTTCCTGTTTCAATCGTTCTTTTTCCTTTTCGATTTTTTCCCTGATGTCTTTATCCGACAGGTACCCGAAAACCCGCTTTCGAAGCCCCTCGTCCTGCATTAATCCGATAAGTTCTTTCATATCCTCCCGGGTAGCTAAATCCAGCTGTTCCTTCATGGCGGGAACGAATCTCGCTACTTTTTTCGCTTTCTCCAGACTTGCCGGGTCCAGAACGGCTGATATCTTGTTGAATTTTTTTTCATTTTTCATGGACAGGAGAAATTTCTTTTGTTCCTCATGGGGGGCTATCTTTAGTATCAGTTCTTTCAGTTTTTCCAGGTCGTCCGGCGTCTGCTGACGCGTCTTTTTATCTTTCGATGTCTGATCGGATTCCATCATCCGTATCATACCGGCGATAAAATCGGTTTCCTCTTTCGGGTGAGACTTATCCCATTTCCCAAGTTCTTCGGCATCATCTTCGCTCAGATAAGTTTCCGGCGCTTTCCCCTCTTTTAAAACTGCGTCAATAATCCCAAAAGCCTTTTGCCTGTATGCCATATCAAAAAAATGGGCGTCATCGATCCGTTCCCGGGTTATTTTTCCTTTGTTCAGATCGACTTTCGCCATGCTGTACGCCAGGGGATCTATCGCCATAAGGCGAACCGTTTCGTATGCGTTCACATCCTCATAATCTTCCCCGAGAACATACAGCCCGCGTGTGATCTTTTCCTGCTCGATAGTATGTATATAGTTATGGAACTTATCGAAGATTTCTTTTGTAAATTCTTTTTTCTCGAAATTTTCCATCCCCAGGTCTTTATGCAGACCCAGTTCTATGATCCGCTTCTTTATAGACTTTTTATACTGGCTCTTTAAGGCAGGATCATCCGTCCCTGCATAACTGTTGATTTTGCCGTGAAGGTCCGCTAATTCACCGTAGAGGTCGGATTCCGTGAACGGCGGAGTAATGTGAGAAACCAGCGCGGCGTAACTCCTCCTTTTAGCTATCACGGCTTCACCAATATTGCTGATCACGTATATGTAAATGTGAGGCAAACCGTCAACCAGCGTCTCCGGCCAGTCATACTCAGATAAAGCCACCTGCTTCCATGGGGTAAATTCCAGGCTGCCATGCGTGCCAAAATGCATTATCGCGTCCGCGCCGAAACCGTTTTTTGCCCATAGATACGATGCCACGTAAGAATGCGGCGGAGCTTTTTTAGCTCCATGAACGAGTTTAAACTCATTGTCCCCGTAGGCCGGAAGTGGCTGCGGCAGAATTACGATATTCCCGAACCTCACCCGCGCAATAGCGATATGCGCCTTACCGTCCTTATAGACGTTCATATATTCACCCGGAGCGGGGCCGTAATTTTTCTCTATATCTTCATACAATTCCGGGACCAGATCTTTCCCGCACCAGCTCCGGTAACTATCAATATCTATCAGCTCAGGGTTTCCTTCCTCAAGATATTTATCGAAAGCCCCTTTCGCGTAAACGCCCAATACCGGCCCTTCTTTCTGTATTCTTTCCAGAAACTCATCCGCATTATCAGGGAGTTTTCCGGTTTTATACCCTTCAGATTTCAGGTATTTCAGCAGGCTCAGTAACGACGGAGCTACTTCCATCCCGCCCGCAACCATAGCGTTACGCCCCGGCCCCTTGTAATAGTAGATCGCTACCTTTTTCCCCGAATTGGGTTTCCTTTTCAAGGCCAGCCATTTTTCGACAAGGTCTCCGAACATCCTTATCCGGTTCGGTATTTCCTTAAAAACATACAGTCCATTGTCATTCCTGAACTGCGCTCCGATAACATACGGATCAATCCCGCCGTCAAGCTCAGGCATGACCACGCTCTGACTCAACATGCCTCCTGCCATACCCTGCTGGCTCTTTATCCAGTCCTTATATGGGGAAAAGATCGTCAAGGGACATAAGAGAGGAATATTTTTCCTATTAAGCCATTCCACGGCTTCTTTTGTTTTTCCGGGAATAAACCTTCCGTGCGGGAAAAGGATTACGAGCTGCGGATCTATATCTTCAAGAAATTCCATGCGTTTGGAAAATCCGGACACGGGATAAACATTAAGTCCCCGCCCTTCCAGCTCTTTTATCAGCATATCTATATGGTTCCCGCCGGGATTGCGCGGGCCGATATTAGTAGTCACTATGGCTACCTTCGGAGCGTTTTTCTTATATAAACCTTTCTCTTCATAAAACTTCTGGTATTCGTCATATCCGGTAAAAAAAGTCTCATCTCCAAGATGGAAAAACACGTTACCCGGTATCACCACGGGTTTTTTTATTTTCTCACTGAACAGCTTTTTGCCGTCAAAAACCCTCCTTGTGTAATTTAAGAGCCTCCTTATGTTGGTTTTCCCGCCGTTTGAAAAATACCCTTCGATGTATTCAAGATCCCTGCCGGCAAGATTCGTAAGATCGCTTTCATCGCTTGTTGCCGCGTACACGTAAATTTTAGCGCCATTACCGATGGCCTTTTTTATGCTTCTTACCTGATCACTGTTTAACTTCAGCCCCATACCGAACATGTAAACCGCCTTGTATCCCGTGAGGTCAGGATGAGAAGTATCCTTAAGCAAGATCCGTTCCGTGCGAATAAAAGGATTCTTATCGGCATCCAGTATGACGGCGTATTGAAAATCAAGAAAATTTATAAACGCGACCTTTGTCGGGCTGATTAAACGCGCGTACAGAAGAAAACACGCCGATAGAAGAACCAGACCCGCCGTTATTATGGTTTTATTTAATTTCAGATATCTCATCTCTCACCTGAACCTTTTTTCTATTAAATCATTCGGGAACATAGATAATCTCACCGCTTTCAAGCTCATACGCGACTCCCACGCGCCTGCCTTTACCCGCTCCGCTCGATCTGGTTCCCCTGTATCTGGTTATCTCTTTTCCTTTTTTTACGATGATCTCCATATTCTCTTTCCCGGGATTTTTAACCATGGTTATTTCATTCTGCGTAAGCATTTCAGTCATTTGAAAATGCACGACAAGCGCTACCATAAGGGCTACCGCGAAGACCATCGAAATATCAAAAAGGTTCGCCATGCCGGATAGAGGATCTTCGTCGGATGTTCTTGACGTAGACCGGAAAGAATACCGCCTTCTCATACCAGATCCTTTCTTCCCTGTCCCATCAATTCGTAAATATACTGCAGGTTATTTAAATCCTCAATAAACCATCTTTGTTTTACAAGCTGTGTGGTGTATCCGATCGCGCCTATAAAAATCCCTACAACGGTCGTGGAAAAGGCAACCTGCATGTTTACCGCCATAGACGCGATATCTCCGGAAGCAAGACCCACCAGGGCCGGCCCCATGGGAATAAGCGTTCCCATAAGCCCAAGCATTGGTCCGATCCGCATGAGCGTTTTAGATACTTCCAGCTCTTTTTCGGTTCTAAGCTCAAAATCCGTTATGATTTTTTCCGAATGTACCTGTTGCCAGTTTACGTCTATCATCATCCTCAAATAGCTTGAGAATAGACTGTTCATGCCGAGAATACGGTCAAATACCGTGTCCGCCAGGGCGTCGATCTTCAGTTTCTCAAGAAAATCATTCATTTCTTTCTTCAGCCTTACCCGGTTCATGTATAAACCATAAAAACCGCCCAGCATCAACAACGCCCCGACTAATGACATGAGCAGAATAACTATTACCGGAATTAAAAGCGCCGCTGAAATCCAGTAAAGAATATTCGTTAAAAAACTCATAATCTGCACCTTCCATTTTTACGGATCCTGTACAATGCCCCTGTAACTACAACGATTAACATGCACGGTAATATTGTAACGGCTGTTCTTATATCCACCTTCAGCTGTGTCCCCCCTATTTTCACCCCCATTAGAATAAGAGGCAAAAACATCGCCAGTAGCATCTGAAAAAACGACAGGATTATCTTCATCTCCATGCGCCATTCCCATCTCGCAAATAGTTTCCGAGCCGTTAAAGCGCCTGAAAACAACAATATGAAAACCACCCCCGAAACAGCCATGGCAAGAAACCTGAAGCGCAAGCAGCTGATGGCATTAAACAAATATGTCTCCGTAAAAAACACACCGGCCATGAATATCCCCGAAGGAACAAGCGGAACAAACTTCAAAATCCCCGTTTTTTCTCCCTTGTAATGTCCCCCGATCAGAAGCACGCTCAGAAACATGACGAAAATGGACTCAGCGATCTGATACGTGCAAATCGCCGACAGCACGTTAAAGTCGTTCATAAGCCGGGTAAGCCTTTTCATGCTTACCTGTATTGAAAACGGGAACATCGAAAAAATCAATACCGCTATGATCAGACAAAAAATGCCCGCGTATCGTTTCTTCGTAAACAACGAAACGTTTATGACGCTGTGAAAACAGCTTAAAACGAAAATTACTATCCAAAAAAGCCACATACCGTTTTTAGCTCCATTGCCGGTTACCCCTTTGTCCGTACCTGTAATCTTGTTTTTAAACAATCTGCCGGACTTTTGTTCATGGTTATATTTTCGCCACAATTTCTGTTGCCCATTTTTCAACTTCATTCAGCTGAGTAATAACGTCTCCATCGATTTTAAGGGAATCAACGATGATATCCGCTCCGCAGCTCTTCAGGTCTTCTTCCAGAACGTCTACAGCCCTGCAAAACTGAGGATACATGCTGTCTCCAGGGCCGAAAACCGCCGCCTTTTTGCCTTCGAGCCTGATCCCTCTGATTTTTTCTTCGAAAGGGATAAAATCATCCTGTAATTCACCGGCCCCCCAGGTTGAACATCCAAATATGATAACATCATAACCATTCAATGCTTCGGGAGACACCACCCTGACTTCCTTCTCGGTCACATCCATATCAGAATCACTCAAAATCTTCCTCACCGTTTGAGACATAATCTCCGTATTTCCGGTCGTACTCCCATAAACGATAATCGCTCTTCCCATTTTTCCTCCTTTCAAATCCACCTGGTTAATAAGTAAAAAAATGGCTTCTTTTTATTTCGACCATTGCTTCTTCTCCTCATTTCCCTCCTTAGCCTGCGTAGACTGGAAATAGTGTCCCCGAGACACCTGGAACCATCATATTCAGCAGGCAGACATAAACTGCTTCTGTCCTCCAGAGACTCCGCTAAATCGGTTAATTTCCGGCTCTCGCTTTTTAATGATTTGACAAGCATATATCTACTCATACCCAAAGCCTCTACGTAGCCGCGATACCCCGGAAAAATCTTCTGAAATGCAAGCTTATGCGTTCCTGAAATATCATCGGATCTCTTCCGTTCCTTATAAGGTTCATAAATATCATTTCGGCTTTTTCATGCATACGCATAAGCCGCAATGACCCCGAAGCCTCTCCAAACACCTGCCATCTTCCTTTTGCCGTCACGGGCATGCTTCCCTTATAAATAAATCCCTTAACGTCCTTCAGGGGATACCCCAAAAATACTCCGATCTCATGAGGGAAAGGCCGGCCGTTAAACCGCGCCTTTAACAATTCCAGATATTCTTCAAGAGAACGGCACGAAGAATAGCCGAATTTCGCGAGAAAGTTGTCATTTTCCGGTTGTGCGACTACCTCGCATAACCTCTCAGGACAGTAAAACAGCACCTGCCTCCCCTGAAGGGTCTCTTTCAACTCCCTGAACGACACCCCCAAAACCCCGGCTATATCCTCTTTTTTTTCCGTCCATAAATCGTAAAAACTTTTTTCTCCGGCTCCATAAAACCTGCACAAGGCAAGAAGGCTCGCAGGTTTAAGTCCCGTCAAGACCGGCGCAAGCTTTACCGCAAGGTAATCCAATAAAGAGTCCTCTTTCTTTGCTCTATTCCGCATGTCTTCCAATATCGATACCGCCATATCCGCTATTCCGCCTCTTTTCCCTCCGAATCCCCCATCAGCTTTGCCAGGCTATCATCCATTAATCGAGAAGACGCTTCATTGACCATGGAAGCAAAATTAAGGAAAACTTCCTCGGGAAAATGAAGAGACAATCCCATATGAAATATGTGAAAATGGACAATGCCGTGGCGACATTTTTCAATAACCCCCAGCTTGTCATCCTTAGATAATGCATCCATTCTTAGTCCTTTCATAATTGTTAGCTGTGCCTAACTTATCACCCAAAAAAATTTTCCTGCCTCAAACGGCCTTATTGCAGCATAAACACAACATCCACCTCCATGGTAAGATAAGAGCGATCGAACTTCCCCGGGATCGGAGGAAACGGCGCGGCCCTTGCCACTATCGCGACCGCTTCTTTGTCAAGAACATCAGATCCCGACGACTGAACCACCTTAATATCCCTCACAGAGCCATCAGATACTACTGTGAAAATAAGACATGTCACACCTTCGATTCGCCGCTTCTTCGCCCGGCGGGGATATTTGCGGCAGGATTGTATCCGCTGCTTTATCATATCCTGATAGCGGAACATTGTCTCATCTTCGGGGTCTAATACTTCTATCTGCTCTTTCTGAGAAGATTCTTTCTTCCATTCTTCCACCGGCATTTCTTCAACTATAACGGTTTCAGGCTCTTCTTCGGGTCTCTTCTTCGTTTCATCCTTTTCTACGGCTTTCTCCATTGCCGGTTCAGGCGGGATTTGCTCCTCTTTAATCTTTTTTATCTTTTTTTCTTCCCCCATGACGTCAACCCGGGGCAAAATGACCGGTTTTTCGATGTTTATCTCCACCACAACCTCTTCTTTTTCAGGCACATGGCGCGTGGAAAAATGGATAAATGACTCCGGCATGCCCAGTAAAAGGCCGTGAACCCCCAGTGACACAAGAAAAAACATCCTTAAGGCTTTATTACCGCGAGTATTGCTCATCTATCCGCCCGCGAAGTTCCCGGAACGGGATCCGTATAATCTTTATGAAGACTTTCTGTTATGGCGGTAGAAATCGCCAGGGTCTCCGCGCCCGCGTCCTTTGCGATATCCATTACCTTTACCGCGAGCCCCAGATTTATTTTTTCATCCGCTTTAAGAATAACCGTTCTTTTCTTTGCTTTTTCTATCCTGTTTTCCAGGGCGCCCTTCAAATCACCAACAGTCAGCTCGCGTTCATTGAGATAAATCCTGTTATCCTCAGTGACGAAAACAATTATTTCTTCTTTCTCCCGTGGCCGGGCAGTCTTTGCCTCCGGCAGTTTTATCTTTATCCCGGGCTGCATGATGAAGTTTGCCGTAAGCATGAAGAAAATAAGCAGTAAAAAGACAATATCGACCAGCGGCGCGATATCCAAATGCATCCTTATTCTCTTTCCTGCTTCAAACTCCATATTCCACGTCTTCTCCCGTTTCCACGTCCATTTCCCCCGGCGCGGACTTTTCGATACCCGTCCACTCAAAGAGGTATTGAACGGCATTTTTCATCTGAGAGGAAAATTCATCCATTTTTCCTTCAAAATAATGATAAGCGATAACCGCAGGTATCGCCACAGACAAGCCCGCGGCGGTAGTAAGAAGCGCTTCCCAGATACCGCCGGCCAGGACAGCCGCGTCAACCTGGCCTCCCAGTTCCTGTATTTTCATGAACGCGCGGATCATCCCCGCTACCGTGCCCAGCAATCCGAGAAGCGGCGAAATATGCGCGATAATTCCCAGGCTTCTGAGATTTTTTTCAAGTCTTCTCAACTCCAGCGAACCGACCCTGGCGATTATCTTCTCTTTCTCTTTAGTCGACCTGGAACGGATATGCAGACTTACGGCAAGAACACGAGCGACCGGCCCCGACGATCCCCTGCACAATTTTTCCGCTTCATGGATACCTCCCTCTGACAGCAAGCTTCTCACCCTCCTCAGGAGCGCGGGGACATCCACCTTTGCCCGGTAAAAATGATACAACCGTTCCATGATGATCGCAACGGCGATCAGCGAACAAATAAGGATCGGCCACATTAACAAGCCGCCTTTTAGAAAAAAAATAAACATACGCTTCTCCTCCGGATACTCAATTTGACACAGACAGACTTCTCATTAATGCCTTTATGAACAGGATACATAAATCTACTTTTTGATCTCTTTGAATGTGAAAAGCTCTTCCGGCGGTAAACTCACAGCTTTGCGTTTTAATTCCAGCTTCGCCTTATTGAACATCTCTTTCTCCCGGGGGGTCAACAGGCCGGATTCCCTCTTTTTTTTCATCCGCAAAAACCCTTCGGGAAAAACGGAATCTTTTACCCGGACTTCCAGCCGGTCATTCGTGGATTTTCGGATAAAGATAAATACAAAATCATTAATCTCCATGTTCGGCTTTTTTTCTTCAGGCGGTTCAATCCTAAAATCACCTTTTCTCTCGGGTCTCGTTACCGCTCTGGCGACAAACTCAAAAGCATCCCGCGCTCCACAGCTTTTCGACCGTGTTATCATCCTCATATCGCTTCGATACGGTATTTCACCTTCCCACAGCCTTTCGACCGCCGACTGGATCGCGCGATAAGTGAATACTAAGCACGGGCATATATCGCCATGGTATTTCCCTGCATCCTCAAGGGATATATTTATCGGTTCACCTTCGTTATTATAGACGCGGATAACCGGAAGATCACCCGCTATCACCTCAGCTCTTACCGGAGCCGCATACCAGACACATAAGGCAAAAACCACTCCTAATATCGCGCCTGAAAAAAACAATACTTTCTTAACCGATCTTTTCAAATCACTTCCCCCTTTTTAACAAAAACCCTTTACCTAAAAACTCAATTTCACCTTGCCCATAATTGTCCTTCCCGGAGAAGCCAGCCAGTCATAATCTTCCTGCCAGGTCTCATCAAAAAGGTCATTAATTTCCAGGGAAACTTCCAGGAATTCAGTCAGTTTCCTGGCGAGCAAGAGATCCGCGGTGAAATAGCTCTTCATACTTTTGGTGTTCTCGAGATCGTCAAACCGCTGGCCGACATATCTGCATATCAAAGAAAAGGTCAGGATATCCGGATTATCGAATATAACCCCGAAGTTCGTCTTATTCCCCGGCTGATTGGCCAGCCTGTTTCCTTCATAATCCCCCGGGGCATATGGATGCCCGATAGTAGTGGATGCCGGCGGACATTTAAATTTCTTTACCTCAGTGTACAGATAAGTGTAATTGGCAAACAGGGTTATATCCTCCGTCGCCTTATACTCTCCCTCAAGTTCCAGACCGGCAGTGACTGCCTTGTCAACATTCGACCATTCGTATTTTCTCCCTCCGACAGCGGTTCTGTAAGCCGTTTCCATCCAGTCTGTTATGTCGTTATAAAAACCCGTCAACCGGACGGTAAAGTCCTCCCCGATCTTCTGGTCTACACCAGCCTCATAAGCAAGAACATATTCAGGCTTCAGGCCCGGATTTCCCTCGTTTGTCTTGCCGGGAGGACATTCCGTGGTAGCATACAGAGAATAAAGATACGGCACATGAAATGCCCTCGCGAACGACCCCCTTAAAGCGGTGGAATCCGTCACGTGATATACCGTCCCTATTTTCCAGTTAAACGCGCTGTCTGATTTCGTTGAATACCCCGTATCGTCAATCACAACATAACGCGCGGGGCGAGGGCGTGGCCTCCACTGCTTCTTATAATGGTGCCCGTCATATGACCTGTACCAGTCAAAGCGCGCGCTGAGATTGAGAAGCACTTCCCCCATTTCGATCTCATCCTGGCAGAATATCGAGGCTCGATGCTGTTTCCCCTCGGCTGTCTCATCCTTCTCAAAGATAGGTCTGTTCTTAGTCATGCCCTCCAGCTTATCTTTCATTTCCGCCCACCGGTAATCTCCCCCCACGGTAAATGTTTGATCGATCGCCTGACCTTCCATCAAAGGAAAACTTACGGCTAAGTTAACGCCCGTATCCTTCCCGGGCCTGTGCCTTACCTGGGCCACGTTACCGCAAGCTTGATACATTTTGTGATCCATATAATCAACAAACTCTTCATCCAGATAAAACGCGTTGATATTAACGTCGAAAACATCGCCCTTTCTTTTAAACCCGGCAACCACTCTGTTCCTCTCAATGTCCTTATGCATATATCTCCTGCCCATACTCACTTCGTCTTTCCAGTAAGAATAACTCGCGGATAAGGAAGTAATGTCGTCAAACTTATATACAAGTTTGCCGAACAGATTATCAGCGTAACGGTAATTGTCTACTTGAGCGGCCCGGAACACCGGGTCAGAGCCGGCATAAGGATAAAAACCGTCTGTCTGGAGATGATTGTAGCTTACAAGACCCCCAAGATTCCCGATCAACGGCCCCTTCATGGTAGCGACACTTTCCCACGTATTGTGCGACCCGTATGTTTCCTCTATAATAAACTTGGCTTTATCCCCCGGATCCTCGGTGGTGATACTTATAACGCCGGCCTCGGCGCCCGAGCCGTAAAGAGTGGAACCTGCCCCACGCATTATTTCGACTCTATCTACGATACTAACAGGCATTTCATCCCACTTCACGCCCCCGCATACCGCGCGGTTTATCGGAACACCGTCCATCAGAACGGCTACCGCCCGGGGATGCGGAAATCCTCTCATATAAACAAAAGTAGACGGACTGGACAATCCGCCCTTTCCCCGGTCGACATCAATGCCTGCCTCATATCGCAGGGCATCGTCGACATAACGGGCAGTGGTTTCTTCCAGGTCCTTCTTCGTTATCAGTGTTACCGATTCCGGAACGTCCGATATCATCCTTTCCGTCTTAGTAGGTGAAACGACCACTTTCCCCAGATCAAGCGGCTGTTCCTTCCGCGCTGCCGTTTCTGCCGCGCCCGTTTGAGCGCAAACCGACAAAACCGCTAAACTGACGCCGGTTATTAAACTTAGCGTAATCACTCGATAAAACCTCATTTTAATTCCTTCCTTTTTCATTTTGTGCCTGCCACAAAACCCTTAACCCCTGCAATAACTGTATTTACAATACCGGCTCTTTCGTCGTCAACAGAAACGGTCCTTATTTTCCGACCGGGAGAAACCGCCGCCAGCGGCACGACAAATGTCCCCATTTTTACCTTCAAATTCTTATGCCGTTCTTTTGTTTGTGATGTAAAACTATATTAGTTTTACCTAACTTTTCTGCCAAAAAAAATCTATTTTTTATTCTTTGCCTTCCGCTTGATCTGCCTTACTCTGCATTCCGGACGCCTGCCCGTCTTGAAATAACGGTCAAAACTTTTCAGCCAATCGGGCCTTTCTCCGTCAGGGCATGTTTCTACAAACTCTATAAACTTGGATAACTTTTTGAATGTCTGCGGACTGATCGAATGTTCCATTTTACAGGCGTCTATCGCGGCTATCTCATGATCGATCTTTAATATTCCGCAAAGAAATTTAACCATCATTTTATGTTTCTTTAAAACTTTCTGCGCCAATTTCTCTCCCTCCCGGGTGAGATCGACATAACCGTACCTTTCATGCACCACCAGCCCTTTCTCGGAGAGAACGTTCAAAGCGCCGGTAACGCTGGGTTTTCGCACATTCATGAACCGGCTTATATCCCTGACTCTCGCTACATCATTATCCTGCTTCATCAGGACTATCGCCTCCAGGTAGTCTTCCATGCTTGCGCTTAGTTTCTTTGTTTTTTCAACCTTTATTCCCATAAAATCCGCCTGACACAAAAATTAGTCTTTCTTTTCTTAGTTAGGAAACGTTAACATATTTCTTTTTTCCTGTCAAGAAATTTTTTAAGGACTGGATTTTTCAGGGATCCTTCTGTACTCGCCTCGTTTGCTCGCATGGTGTCACGGGGACAAGCTTCGCGGAAATGACATAAGTTTCGCGTGAACAATAAACCTTTCTCACCTCCTGGCAAGAAAGAATTCCTGCATGATCGTACGGCATTCCGGTTCCATTATGCCGCTGATAATCTCGATCTCATGATTAAAAAGTCCCGGTTTTGCCAGGTCTACCGCCGAACCACAGGCGCCGGTCTTTGAATCATTCGCCCCGTAAACTATTGTCCTGAACCGGGCAAGTATCGCGGCTCCGACACACATCGCGCAGGGTTCGATCGTAACGTAAAGAGCGCATTCGTTCAATCTTTCATTTTGAAGATGGCTTGCTGCCTGGGTGATGACTATCATCTCAGCGTGAGCGGTGGGATCTTTAAGTGTCTTTATCTGGTTGTGCCCCCTGCCGATGATCTGGCCTTCGTGGACTATAACCGCGCCTACCGGGACCTCACCCTCGTCAAAGGCTTTATATGCCTCGGCAAGCGCCTGTTTCATGTACATCTCGTGACCGGACATCATCTTATCTTTCCAGAGGCCGTTTCATAGAGGCCATTTCATAACCCTGTTCGTTACGAGGCTGAGCGAAAAAGCCATTGACAAGGCCTGAGGGGCAAAATGCCCGGAAACGTAGCCAGTGCGCTACGTTGAGGACATTTTGCTCCGAAAACGCAGTCAATGGGTTTTGCAGCCAGACGCAGTAGAATGGGGTTATGAAATGGCCTCTATAACCCCGACTATATGTGAAACCTCGTTATTGGCGTTAAAGATCGGATGAAAAGTGACCCCGCACTTTCTCTCTTTTTCATTTATTTTCATCCGCAGGTCATCTATTGCCAGAGGGTTTCGTTTTTTGTTTAACCCGGCAAACAGGCCTTCGGATCGAACGTCGCTGAAGAGTTCATTGATATCCTGTCCTATTATATTTTCTTTAGCGATCTCCAGCCTTCGCGGGAGACAGTCGCTGCAATTGATGATATTCCCGCTGTAATCGGCGATGAAAAGCATTTTTTCGATCTTGCCCAGTAAAAAATTGTTCAAACCGGATAACGAGCTTATTTTCAACGATTTCATCTCGTTAAGATTGTTCTGATAGTAAAGAAGGTATTTTATCCTTGAACCGAACTTGCCCATTTCATTCAGGTGCGAGCTTATGTCATATTTTCCATATTCCGAAACTTCGATCATCTTATCGAGTTTCTTCAATATGTTCCTGCTCGCCCTTACGAAATTTATCAGAAAAACGAACACGATAATGAACAATACTATAGCCGCGAAAATAAAGTTCTCCACCTCATATTTGATATCAAGATCCGCGGTCAGATTAGCGCTCTCAATAGCGTGAAAATACCTTATTTCCCCGAAGATCACGATTATACAGAGTAGAACGGTAAGTACGTACAGGTATTTCTTCTTTACCAGTATCATCAGATCATCCCCTTTACCTTCTCCAGATCCTTTTCCTCACCCAAAATGACCAGAACATCGTTTACCTTTAGAACATCCTTCGGACTGGGAGTTAGAATGATCTCCTTTCTCACCGGATTGCCCATTTCATCGATCGCTGTCTCCGTTCTCTTAACGGATATAATATTTATGTTATACTTTTTTCTGAGATCCAGTTCTCTGAGTGATCTGTTAATGAATTCCTTCGGTATCCTCATTTCCGCGAGGGACTGGTTCTCGGAGATCGGGATTATATCCATAACGTCAGGAGCTATGATGCGGTTCGCCAGTCTCTTGCCCTGTTCGATCTGGATATTAATAACTTCCGTGGCCCCGATCTGCCTGAGGACCTGAGCATGTATCTTGGATATTGCCCTGGCGATTATATACGGGATACCCAGATTTTTCAGCAAAAGGGTCGTCAATACGCTCGTATCTATATTCTCGCCTATGGCAACTACCGCGAGGTCCACATCCTGCAGGCTCGCGCCGCGCAAAGCATCCTCATCGCTGCTGTCCATCAAAATGGCCTGTGTGACTGAATCCTTTATTCTCTCGATCTTTTTAGGGTTGCTGTCCACGGCTATGACTTTCATCCCTTTTTCGGACAGGACCCGGCAGACCTCTGTCCCGAAAACTCCAAGACCAAAAACCGCAAATACTTTTTGCTTTACCATCTCCTTCTCCTTTGTTTCAAGCCCCTGTTACCGTTCTTACCCTATACTGACCCTGCCTTCCGGATACCTTATTTCACAATACCTGCCCCTTTGAGCCAGGGCCGTAATTACCGTCAGAGGGCCCAGCCTGCCAATAAACATCAGTCCCGTTATCACGAATTTGCCTAAGCCTGACAGTTCCTGCGTTATACCCGTAGTAAGGCCCACTGTCCCGAAGGCGGAAACCGCTTCAAATACCACCCTTACAAACTTCTTGCTTTCGGTCAGTGTCAGGATCAACGCCCCCATAAAGACCACGATCAATGACAGCAGAACAACCAGAAAAGCCTGATTTATCAGATCCTTCGGGATCGAATGTTTGAACAGCACCACGTCTTCCCTGTTGTTGAAGATCGATCTCACGTATGCCCATAAAACCCCCACGGTATTGACCTTTACCCCGCCGGCGCATGAGCCAGAAGCCCCGCCTATGAACATGAACAGGATCATCAGGGAATATGTCGCGGCATGAAGTTTGGAGATATCCATGGTATTAAACCCCGCCGTCCGCAGGGTCACCGACTGGAAAAAGGACATCAGGTACTGATCTCCGATATCGCTGGGCAATATGGACCTGTGCTCAAATTTATAAATAAGAAGCGTCCCTGCCACGATCAGTATGATCGTCCCGACAAGGACGATCCTGGCGTTCAGGTTCATTTTAAAAAGTTTCTGGTTCCTGTTGATAAACCTTTTCCTGAATCTTGACCTCAGGTGAAGGTAAGAATTACCGAGAACGCCGAAACTGATACCGCCGGCGATGATCAGTCCTGCCACGACAAAATTCACCGGAACCGATGTCTTGAACTGTCCGAGATTATCGGAAAACAGGGCAAACCCGGCATTACAGAAGGCTGAAACCGAATGGAACACGGAAAAGAACGCCGTCTTTACATAGCCTCCTACCGGCCCCTTAAAAGCCAGAAACAACAATATGGCGCCGAAGAGCTCAAATAAAAAGGTTATCGTTAGTATGGCCTTAACGCCCCAGGCGAGGGTCCGCACGTCCGTTTCCTCCAGCATGTAAGAAGCGGTCAATCTTTCCTCGAAAGAAAGCTTTTTTCTGATCACAAACGCCGCGAAAAACGCAAAAAGCATGATCCCCAGACCGCCGGCCTGTATCAGGAACATTATTACGATCTTCCCAAAATGGGAAAATTTGGTCGCCGTATCAAGGACAACGAGCCCGGTAACGCAGGTGGCTGATGTAGCGGTAAATAAAGAGTTTATAAACCCTATCCTTGAATGGTCCGGGGTGGATATGGGCATCATCAAAAAGATCGTGCCGGCAAGTATAATGCCCAGAAAACTGAACATGATAGTCTGCGCGGGATGCAGCGAAAGGGTTTGCAGAAAATAGTTAAGCCTTTTTATCCGTGTAAATACCTTAAAAATATTTAAAACGCTTATCGCGATAATAAGTTTTACCGGAAAATTATGGCCCGCGTGAGGACGAATAAAGAAGTAGTAATATTTGCCGTAAACGAATATGATCAGGAAGACCGCGACAAAAACTATTTCAAGGGGATGCCTTTTTATGAACGTCGATCTTTGTTTATCCCGGAAAAAATTGACTACGATCTCCGATACGAAAAGGATCGAGATCGTAGTATCCAGACCGTGGCTCAGCGCTCTGACCAGGTGGCCTTTTACAGCCACGTTTTCGAGGATTATCGAAATGATCCCCAGGATCACTATGGCGATCAACAGCCTGTCGGTTCCGCGTATCTTCATAGCAGGATCTATAAAAAATGGCGTGCCAGAGAGGCCGTTCCGGGCTATGATCTTCCTTCTCGTCAGATCATT
>JAYEOV010000051.1:21436-29082 GCA_034723315.1 Candidatus Omnitrophota bacterium
TGATCCCCAGGATCACTATGGCGATCAACAGCCTGTCGGTTCCGCGTATCTTCATAGCAGGATCTATAAAAAATGGCGTGCCAGAGAGGCCGTTCCGGGCTATGATCTTCCTTCTCGTCAGATCATTTAGCTCTGCATAAATTCGACCTTACAACTTACCTTCACTACCGCTCCGTAAGTCGTGGTCTCATTTAACGCCCTGCACGGCATCAACCTTTGCCTTCGGCAAAGAACGTGATTCGGCACTTCTTACTTCTATCTTATCTGTGCCTTTCCTTCTGCCAGCTATATTAAAAACGAATCCCCTGCTTTCAGCAGGGCTTTCGTTTTTAAATGGCGTGCCAGAGAGGATTCGAACCTCCGACCAACGGCTTCGTAGGCCGCTACTCTATCCGCTGAGCTACTGGCACGCAAAATTTAACGCCCTTCGGGCGAACTTTTTACCTATCCCGTAGGAGCGGCCTCTGGCCGCGAACAAAATTATCACCATGGGTTCGCCGCTGCCGGCGGCTCCTACGGCTTTGGTTAATGTGTTCTCAAAAAGGAACTCCTACTATATTGAAATTCCGTCACGAAAATTTAAACTCCTGCCGCCTCCGGCGACTAGGTGTCGGCTACCACTGAAACACTTGCGCTTCGCTCAAGTGTTCCGCTGAGCTACTAGCACATTATAATATATAACATTGATTTTTATTTTAACATATCTATAATATTAGTCAACGAGCGCAAAGGTATGTCTTCTCAGCAATCTGAAAAGAAATAAACACATGACAAAACAAGAACCGGACTTTTCACTCATAGAAACGATCCTGTGGGAAAATGGCGGGTATTTCCTGCTGGAACTTCATATGGAAAGGCTGAAAAAAAGCGCCGGGCATTTCTCGTTCCCGCTGGACAGATCCGTCCTCGGCCAGGTCCTCGATAACCTTGCCGGTTCCTTTGATCCATCAGAGAGATACCGGGTGCGGCTTTTACTTGAAAGATCAGGAAACTTCAACATCACCTCGGATCTGCTGGAAAATACGGATGATCCCGCGGTAAAGGCGGCTGTTTCGGACGAGAGAACGGATAAAAACGATATCTTCTACCGCTATAAGACGACAAAGCGGGATATCTACGAGGAAGAGTTTAAAAAATACCGCGCGAAAGGCTTTTTTGACGTTATATTCACGAACCAGGACAACGAAGTAACCGAGGGCGCTATAACCAACATCATCATCAAGAAAGACGGACACTACTGGACACCTCCCCTGTCCTGTGGCCTTCTTCCCGGAGTGTACCGGGAGTACCTGCTTAGAGAAGGCAAACTGCCGCTAAAAGAAAAAGTGCTCTATCCGGAAGACCTTGAACGCGCCGACAGGGTATTTTTGATCAATTCGGTAAGAAAAATGGTGGAAGCGGTGATCAGCGAACAATGATCACTTTTTTCTCAGTTTCTCTATCAGGTGGAACATCTCCCTGAAATGCCTTATCTCATCGTCAAGAAGGGAATCTATCGTGTCCGCCCCGTTTCCGATGACATGCTGCTTGAGATCGTGCAGGAAAAGCATAAAATCCTTCTCGAACGTTATGCCCGCCTGAAGAGCCTCTTCCTCGCTTATTATCTTCTCTAAAGCTTGTTTCTTCGCGTCATCACAGGTAAAGGCATTCACGTCCACCAGGGCCTTAAAATAAAGCGCCCTCTCCCCGGGATACGCTTCCTCGCGTTTTTCTTCTTTCAGACTATCAAGCCATTTCTCAAGCTGGATCTTGTGCTTCTGTTCATCCTTGGCAAATTCCGTGAAAAGCCGGCCGACATGATAATTCTCGCTGTTGCGCGCCAGGACCAGGTAAAGCTCAACTCCATTCGCCTTGGCCTGAACGGCCATCTGGATTATTTCTTTCGAAGTATATTTTTTGGCCATTTAAAAGCTCCTTTCATTCTTTGTAATATTGAAAATATATCATATCACGATACATTTTTCAATTAAATATGGGAACAAGCCCCATTTTATTGCATTTTACCCTCCGGGTATATATACTATATTAGAAATGAAGCTTTCAATTCTTAAAACACGTTTTATCGGCTACCTGGTATTCCTATCCGTGATCAGCTGGTTCCTGTTCAACTTCCTGCTGAACACGCAGAGCACCATCATGTACAAGTATTTCATAGAGAAACCATCCAGTTACAACCTGGAACGCGCGGAACGCCTCGC
The DNA here is from genome assembly GCA_034723315.1 of Candidatus Omnitrophota bacterium. Classification (GTDB taxonomy): domain Bacteria; phylum Omnitrophota; class Gorgyraeia; order Tantalellales; family Tantalellaceae; genus JAYEOV01. The sequence goes on from JAYEOV010000051.1 coordinate 23,635, forward strand.
TTCATCCATATACCAGAGTTTCAAGAAAGAGGTACCTTCTCCCCCCACCGTGGAAAACATCCAGGTCTTCATAAATAAATACAATGACATACCTTTTCTGAGCGTGAACTTTGTCTACAGGGACGACGCCGGCGTCATGAAAAGCGTTCTGGAGAAAGCAAAGGAAATAGATATTCTCAGCGCGGAATACGTATATTCCATAAGGTACGGCGACCACGAAATAGGAACGCTCCTTGTCTACGATATTAACAAGGAATACAAGAGAGGGCTTGCCGAGTACAGGCATATGATCATCATCACGAGGTTCTTTTTTGCCGTGATCCTGGTCCTCCTCCTCTCCGTGCTTCTTTACCGGGAATACAGCGCTAAAATAGAACATGAAAAGCGCATCGCCGAATACCAGGCCGTTCATGACGGCCTCACCGGCCTTTACACGCAGAAATATTTCAAGGAACATCTCGAAAGAGAGATACACCGGTCCCAAAGGTACAAAAGCCCGCTTTCCCTCGTGATGTGCGACATAGACTATTTCAAGACTTTCAACGATACGTACGGTCATCTCGCCGGGGATATGGCTCTGAAAACGGTCGCCCGCATTATCTCGGAAAACGTCCGTGCTTCCGACATCGTCACGAGATACGGCGGGGAGGAATTCGCCATACTGCTTATGGAGACCGGCATGGAAGACGCCACGAACGTCGCGAAACGCCTGAAAGACCTTACCGACCAGGCGCTTGAAGTCGCCGACAGGATAAAGAAAAGAGTCCAGAAAACGGAGATAGATATCGAACACACGGGCGCTTCAGTCACGCTAAGCATGGGAGTATCATCATATAACGGCGCCGAAGATTACAAGCCTGAGTATCTCATAAGCGAGGCTGATCACGCCCTTTACGAATCCAAGAATAACGGCCGTAACCTCATAACCGTATTTAATCCCCAGACGAAAGAGTTCAACCAATATTCCTAGACCGCTCTAGAGATACTCTTCTTTTTCAAGATAGCCGACATAGTCCTTAACGGATTCCTCAAGGGTGCGAAATTCCAGGTCGCATCCCGCCTCCATGAGTTTTGTCATGTCAGCCTGTGTGAAATATTGATATTTTTCACGGAGGGATTCCGGCATCTCAATATATTCTATATCCGGATCTTTTCCCAGGGCGGCGAACATCGCGCGCGCCAGATCGTTCCAGCTTCGAGCCTGCCCCGTGCCGAGATTGAATATACCGGTCCTGGCCGGATCGCGAAAGAGATCATACATGACATTGACCGCGTCCTTCACGTATATAAAGTCCCTTTTCTGCTCTCCGTCGGCATAATCATCCCTGTAGGACTTGAAGAGGCGGATCTTTCCCTCATCACGGACCCGGGAAAAGGCCTTGCATATCACGCTCATCATCTCGCCCTTGTGATATTCGTTCGGCCCGAAGACGTTAAAGAATTTCAGCCCGGTAACCTTGTCCGAAAATCCGTTGTTAAGGATCCACAGATCGAAAAGATGTTTGGAATAACCGTACATGTTCAAAGGGCGGAGCCGCCTGGTGTTCTCGTCACTGTCGCTGTAACCAGAACCGCCGTCCCCGTAAGTCGCGGCCGAAGAAGCGTAAAGAAAAGGAACTTTCCGGTTCATGGCCCATTCCGCGAGGACTTTTGAATACTCATAATTGTTCTTTATAAAATACCCCGCGTCGGTCAGCGTAGTGGAACTGCACGCTCCCATGTGGACCACAAACTCCGGCCTCGGCAGTTTGTCGTTATCCACCATACGGAGAAAATCGTCTTTCTGCACGTAATCCCGGAATCTTTTGCCTGCCAGGTTGCGCCATTTTCCCGAGTCGTCAAGATGGTCCACGACGATCACGTCGTCTATCCCCTCCTCATTAAGTTTCCGGAGAAAACAGCTTCCTATGAACCCGGCACCGCCTGTCAGGATGATCATGAATAATTCCCTTTAACTGTATTTTATGCCGTCCATGGTATGTTGCTATGAATAAAAAACTACCTTCCCGGTAATTTCCTGAGAAAGGCTTTAAATTTGTCTGAATGTTTGATAAGCAGGCACAGAAGACCGTCAAGCTTCCTGACATCCGACGGACTTCTGGCGGGATTTCTTAAAAGGACCTTACCGTCTTCCACAGTCCCGGAAACACCTGCCCTCGCGCCAAGCTTTACATTCTTACCTATATTAACGTGCTCTGCTATGCCAACCTGTCCACCTATCATGGTGTTTTCGCCTATGGTGACACTACCGGCCACTCCTGAAAATGCGGCTATAAGAACGTTTTTTCCCAGCTTGACATTATGCGCTATCTGAACAAGGTTGTCTATTTTGGACCCCTTTTCTATAACCGTCTTATCAAAAGTCCCCCTGTCAATGCAGACATTAGCGCCTATTTCAACACCATCCTCTATGATCACATTTCCCATTTGAGGCACTTTGTATATTTTACCGTCTTTGGGTATGTACCCGAACCCATCCGCCCCTATGACCGTACCCGCGTGGATCGTTACATCATTCCCCAACACCGTATGCTCATACAGGACAACGTTCGGATAAACACGGGCGTTCCGCCCTACAGTCACACCGTTACCTATAAAACAGTTCGCCCCTATAGCGGCGTTATCGCTTATAAAGGCGTCTTCTTCTATCACCGCATACGGGCCTATAGATACATTGTCTCCGAGCCTGGCGCTTTCGGCAATAACGGCGCTGGGATGAATGTCGCCTTTTTTGGGAGGTGACAGTTCCAGCATGGCATTATAAAGCATTGTCAGGGCCTTCTTCAGGTCGTCGACCCGTAGGACTGTTTTCGGGTAGTTTTCGGTCTCCGCTGTAGTAATTACACAGGATGCATTACTTTTTTTCGCCTCTTCGAGCCCTTTATCATCCTGAGCGAAAGTAATGTCCCCTTCTTCCGCGAATACGCAGGACGATATCCCGCTGATCGGGACTTTCCCGTCACCGATGACAGTGCCTCCGGTGAATTTTACTATGTCATTTACGGTAAACATGGGTTCCCCTGACGTTGCTTTCATCTTTAAATATACTTTTGACGCGTTTCTTTATCGGATTCTTTTATGGATAGATTTTAACATCCGGAGCATAAAAAAACAACCCCCGCCTCGATGAGGCAGGGGTTATCTTCATCTCTGCAAAAAATGCATTAGAGACTGGTTGACAGTTCCTTTCCGCTCTTGAAAGCCACGACTTTCTTCGCAGCGATCTTGATCTTTCTGCCGGTCTGAGGGTTCCTGCCCATCCTGGCTTTCCTCGTCTTCATACGGAAAGTTCCCAGTTCGGGAAGACGGATAACTCTGTCTTTGGCGCTACCCCTGCTCAAACGGCCGGAAAGAGCATTCACTACTGCGTCATAAGCTCTCGCGGCTTCGGCTTTCGTGCCATAGCTGCCTGTCTTGACTACCGATGTGATAAATTGTGCCTTGTTCATTCAACACCTCCTTTGTCAGTTAAACAATATAACTTCCTTCCAGATAAATATACTAGATTTCAACAATGTTGTCAATATAAATCAGAAACCATAGGCATTTCAGCGATGTTTCATTCTGTCAAGCTTATTTCATAGTTGTGACAGAAGGTTTAAGGTTTTTTTACCGGCCACCGGGGACAATGCCGGAAAACTTTTTCGGACGCGGAAAACATCGCCGTTCAATTCCTGTTTTTTCCGCGGATAAAAAGTTTGGAGGTATGGATAAATCTCTCCTGTAAAAACGCGGTTGAGAGATTTATCAAGGCATGACGAGCAACGCGAGGAATGGCGTCCCCGGGCAGATTCGAACTGCCGCACCCGGCTTCGGAGGCCGGTACTCTATCCAGCTGAGCTACGGGGACGCACGAAAGTTTTTTAAACGTCTAAATGCCGCGAATCTCTACTGATTCCACGTAATTCTCAAGAATCCCCTGGAACCCGCGGATATCTTCCTTATTGTAAGGCCTGACCTTTTGAAAATCTTCATTATAGGTAACGTGGGGACGAAACTGCTGGAGACAGCACTTTTTTGCCCCTTTTATCGCCTCCCCCACGGCCTTAAAGTCTTCCTCATCGATTATCCCCGGGACACAGGTTAGCCGGAATTCATACGGGACGGTTGACAGCATTGTAAAACAAATGCTTTCGGAAATGGCCTTTTCGACGTCTTCCAGATCTGTCACGAGGTGATATTTGGAAAAAGACGTCTTAATGTCCATCGCGATGTAATCCAGAAGTTTCGCCCGGAATAACTTCTCGATCAGTACGGGGTTAGCGCCGTTGGTGTCAAGCTTCACCTTGAAGCCTTTTTCTTTTATCCGGCTCACAAGATCAGGCAGGTCCTCATAAATGGTAGGTTCCCCGCCGGTAATAACGACACCTTCTATCATTTCTTTCCGGCGGGTGATAAAATCAAATATGTTTTTTTCGGAAAAACCAAAATGCTTCTCAAGAGTTATCAATTCGGGGTTCTGGCAGTATCCGCACCGGAAATTACATCCCTGAACAAATATTGTTGAAGCCAGATATCCCGGATAATCAACCAGAGACAGCTTCTGTAATCCTGCTATTATCATTTCCCAGCGATCCTTCGGCCGCGGCTAGATCGTATTTTTTCCTGTCCTTGAACTCTTCGGCCTTCCCCTTGTTCCATGACTGGACGGGCCTGAAAAACCCGGTTACGCGCGCGAAAACCTCTACTTTACATTTATTTTCGTTCATGTCAAAACCTCCTTGCTGATATTTTCTTCTTCATGACCCGTATCGTCATAGGGACACGTAAAATGCTCGCCCGGGATGTACCCGTGAACCGAACATATAGTAAACGAGGGTGATAACGTAAAATAAGGCATATGGTAGTTCTGTGATATGTTGCGGACGAGTTTTTTACACACTTCGATATCCTCCACCCTTTCCCCGAGAAATATATGAAATACGGTCCCGCCCGTGTACAGGGACTGTATCTCATCCTGGTGGTCAAGGGCCGCGAAAAGATCATCGGTATGTTTGACTGGCAGATTGGAAGAGTTGGTATAATACGGTTCCTCTTCCCCCTGCGTCACGATACCCGGACACTTTTCTTTGTCCATCTTGGCGAGACGATATGACGTCCCCTCGGCGGGAGTCGCTTCCAGATTATAGAAATGTCCCGTCTCCTCCTGGAACTCCATCATCCTCTCACGGATGTAATTCAAAAGTTCCAGAGCAAAAGCTTTGCCTTTTTCCGTGCTTATATCTTCTTTAAACAGGTTCTCGCATCCTTCGTTCACGCCTATCAGGCCTATAGTTGAAAAATGGTTGGCCCATTGACTGCCGTGTTTTTTCCCGACATTGGAAAGGTAATACTGGGAGTAGGGATACAAGCCCTGTTCCGTAAGCTGTTCCAGGATCTTTCTCTTTATCTCCAGCGCCTCTTTGGATATGCGGAGAAGCTCGTCCAGGCCCTTGTAAAAATCCTCTT
>JAYEOV010000052.1:0-18704 GCA_034723315.1 Candidatus Omnitrophota bacterium
CTGGGGACACGCCTGTTGTAGACGACACGTGGGGGCGCCCAGGCATGTCCCCAGAATATATTTTTACACTTTGCTCCACAAGCCGTGGTTTCATTTGATTTGTAAAATGGAATTTTATTATGTATAATAATTTATGAATGGAGAATTCTACAATATATTTATTATTAGAACCCATTTCATAACCCTGTTCTACTGCGGCTGGCTGCAAAACCCATTGATTGCGTTTTCGGGGCAAAACGTCCTCAACGTAGCGCACTGGCTACGTTTCCGGGCATTTTGCCCCGCAGGCCTTGTCAATGGCCTTTTCGCTCAGCCTCGTAACGAACGGGGTTATGAAATGGGTTCTGGGAAGGATGATGAAAGATGGAAGATAAGAAAGGTTTTGTGAAGAACAAGATCCTTGTGGTTGATGACCAGGTCGGTATCGTGTCTTTCCTTTTTGATTTTTTCACGCATAAAGGGTACGAAGTTTCACAGGCGACAAGCGGCAGAGAAGCCGTACAATTGGTAAAAAAAGAGAATCCCGTGCTTGTCCTGCTTGATATAAGGCTGGGCTGGGGGAGGGATGGCGTACAGGTCCTTAAGGAGATAAAGGAGATCAATCCTGATGTACGCGTGATAATGATGACAAGCGTGTCTGACGAGACCGTCATAGAAGAGGCGTTCAATCTTGGCGCTGATGATTATATAATAAAACCCTTCAGCTTGAGCTACCTTGAGAAAGTAGTCATGCTCAAGGTCTTGAACATGGAAATACAGCGTCTTGGGAAAGGCGAAAATGAAGGGCAAGCGTGAAGTCGTTTTCGGCGGGTGTCTTTTCACCGTGTTCAAGGGCAGAAAGCGATTACCTGACGGAAGGAACGCTTATTTTGAGGAGATAGACCACCCTGGAGCTGCCCTTATAATCCCCTTCGTAAAAGAGAAGATCATTTTTATCCGCCAGTACAGGGGCGTCATAGAAAAGTATATATGGGAACTGCCCGCGGGAATAATTGACCCGGGCGAGACGCCTTATTCCTGCGCGAAAAGAGAACTTGTGGAAGAGACCGGGTACGAAGCGGAAAAGATCAAAAAGATAGGTCTTATATATACTACTCCCGGGTTCTGTAACGAGAAGATACATATATTCAGGGCCGATTGCAAGAGGGACGGGACAGGTAAAAGAGATCCGGACGAACTTATCAGGGTAAAGCAGATGACAAAAGATGGTGTCCGCAGACTCTTTAAAAACGGAAGGATAAGCGATTCCAAGACCATAGCAGCTCTGAGCTTCGCCGGCATTTTATAGCGCGGACCGGAGAGGACGTTCCGCGGGTAATTCTGTGCGTGTCAGATACCCTATACGGTTATACGAGCTTGACAATTATTCTTCTATCGGATATACTTCAACCAAAAGGTTAAAGGAGGATGAAAATGAAAAAGCTTTTAATATTTTTCGTTATATTCGCTATTTTATCCAGTGTATCCGCTTTTGCTTCTACGAACAAACCTTTGCAGAATATCGGGAAAGGACTTGATGACATAGTGTATGGCGAGATAGAGATCCCTGACAGCATTAATGAGACGAACACCAAGGGGACCCCGGCCTATCCCGACTGCACCAGCGCGACGAACGACGATGTTGGCAGGGGTATAGCCAGATTCGTTGGGGGGCTTTGGAAAATAGCGACTTTCTGGTATCCCGAGGAGGAAGGAAGCGTCAGCGGTAAATAAATGAGCAGTCGGTGAGTTTTTTATAAGTCCGACTGCTCATCCTGAGGAGCGAAGCGACGAAGGATCTTTGATCAATTCATCATAAAAGCCCGTTCTTGAACAGCAGGACGGGCTTTTTTTCTCCGGAATTCGAGTCTGAAGTCTTTCAAAAATATCAATATCTGTTAAAAGACACGATTTCGTCCCTGTCCTTGAGTTTTTTTACGCTGAATTCAGTACGCGCCGGGTATCCGAGCGCGATCAGGATGTCTATCTTCTTTGAACGCGGCACAGAGAGGATCTTTTTCAGCTTTGGTTCGTCGAACCAGCCGAGAATGCAGGAGCCTATACCGAGTTCCTGCGCCTGGAGGACAAGATGTTCGGAGGCGATACCTGTGTCTATCCGCCTGAAATCGGTCTTTCTGATCTTTCCTCCAGCCCAGGCGGGGAATTTTACTTTTTCCGAGACTATCGCGGCAAAGGCACCGGATTCTCGGGCGAATTCGTTCATTTTATACGGCCCCGACAGGACTTTTTCCGCTATTTCCTTCTTAGTGATAGCATCGTCTATTATGATGAATTTCCACGGTTGTGAATTGCATGCCGACGGGGCGAGTCTTGCCGCTTCGACGCAAAGCTCCAGGTCCTTCCGGTTTATAGCGCTTTTGTCGAACGCTCGCACGCTTCTCCTGGATCTTACAAGCTCGAGAAAAGTCCGCATGGATCCCCCCTTTTTTATTTTTGATTATCGCTTCACCCCGTGATCTCCCGTCCCCGTGCAGATAATCTATGGAGATTTAAGGCGCTTTTGATTATAATATACAGTATGAGAAGCTTGTGGGCCATAATAATTTCGTTTTTTATGCTTTTCTGCATGACAGGGTGCGTGAGCACTGGGACGATCAGGCCTGTAAAGGCCGTAAAGGAGATATCGGAGAAAGAGGCCCTTGGCTCCATGTCCGTCAGGCCCACGTTCCATGTCAATAAGAGGCTTGTCTATCTGATGGCATGGAACAATATTCCCGTCGGGAAAGTCATCGCGGAAAGCGGGGACATTATAGATTATCGCGGATATAAGGTCCGTGTCATGACCGTGGTAACAGAATCAAACAAGTTTCTTTCCAAGATCTACAGGATAGAGGACACCTATACGTCTTATGTTGATGTGCGGACGGTCTCGAGCAGGAGGTATGAGGCCGACAGGAGGGAAGGTAATTACAGAAAGCATCTCGTGGTGGAGTATGATTTCGATAAGATGGAGGCCAGATATACGAACCTTACGGACGGCAGCGTGAAAACATGTCCGATAGAAAAAAGTGTCCAGGACCCGTTAAGCGCCATATATTACTTTATGACTAAACCCGTCAAGCCCGGCGAGGATGTCAGTATGACGATCAATCTGAACGAAAAGAATTATAAACTTTTCGGAAGAGTAGGCAAAATTGAGGTCATAAAGTTGCCGCTTCTGGGCCTGTTTCCGGCATTCAAGGTCAGACCCTATGCCGAGCTTAAAGGAAGGCGCGTAAAAAAGGGCAGGGCATGGATGTATTTTACCGCGGATGAGAACCGGTATCCTCTTTACGGAGTGGTCCTTATACCATTCGGGAGGGTAACTGCCACGCTCAGGTCGGTGGAAGATATTTGATAGTTATGAAAGGGATAACAAAGGCTGAATATTTCATATCGAAAAGGGTCGGAATGGCCATTAACCGGTATAAGATGATCTCTGCCGGGGACAGGGTCCTCGTAGGCGTCTCCGGGGGAAAGGACAGCCTTACGCTTCTTAGGATACTGCAGGAACGCAAACGTTGGTTGCCCATAGATTATAAAATAAAAGCGATACATATTAGTACAGATCAGGACCAGCAGCCGGAGGTGAAGAGAGACAGGCTGAAAGAGTATTTTGAGGAACTGGGATGCGATCATGTCTTCAGGGATGTGTCCATCGCGGAAAAGAACAAACTGGGGAGGTTGGACTGTTTCTGGTGTTCCTGGAACAGGCGCAAGGCCATTTTTGAGGCGGCTGCCGAAACGGGGTTCAATAAGGTCGCCCTCGGGCATCATAAGGACGACATAGTGGAGACGATACTCATGAACATGATCTTTAACGGGGAGATCTCAGGCATCAATCCCGTGCAGAGCCTGTTCGGGGGAAAGATCGCCATCATAAGGCCTCTTATTTTCCTCGAAGAAAAAGACATACGCAGGTATGTAAAAGGGGCAAAGCTTCCGGTGATCAGGTCAAGCTGCCCCAGGAGCCGGAACTCTAAACGGGCGCTGATAAAGGATATGGTAGCGCGGTTGTCTAAGGTGAATCAGGACATAAAAAGCAATATTCTGAGAGCTCCTCACAGGATCAAGACGGAGTATCTGGGCGAGGTGCCGGAAGAAGGGATCCCGGGCGGGGATGAGGGGCAACGGATCACGGATGCCGGGCAAGGGCCGGTTGCGGGAGGTAGGTCATGAGTTCCACGGGCGCTCTCAGTAATGCCGGAAGATCTTCCCGCATACATAGAACCCATTTCATAACCCTGTTTTTTTTGGCGCTCTTCACTCCGTTCGCGGCGGGTATAATGTCGTTCAATCCCGCCATAGAGGAAGAAGAGCTGGTGGTCATATCTTCGGCCAGGGAAAAGGATATGGGCAGAAAGATCCATAAGCAGGTTCTTAAGCAGTTCAACATTCCCGTGGACCCCCTGCAGCAGAAACGCGTGGAGGAGATCGGCAGGAGGCTTGCGCTTGGGACGGACAGGAGGGATATAGTATACCGTTTCACCGTTATCAACCATGAGAAAGACGAGATGTATAACGCTTTCGCCGCGCCGGGCGGGTATATCTATATATTCGATGATCTCGTGGAAGTAATGGAAACGGATGATAACGTGGCCGCGGTCCTGGCGCACGAGATGGGACACGTGGAAGCCAGACATTCGGTAAAGGGAATGCAGGCGAATATCGGGCTGACGGCGCTCATGTTCGTGGGTGCCCAAATGAAGTCCGACAGGGGAACGCGCGCGTCCGCGGGGAAGGCCATCGGACAACTTATGGCGGCTTATTCCCGGCACGATGAAAGACAGGCCGATGAACTCTCGGTAAAATACCTGCGCAAGGCAGGGTTCGATCCCGGCGGGGCTGTCAGATCGATGGAGGTGCTGAAAAGACTGCGCAAAAAAGGGCCGAGGTGGAGATATTCCGTTTACAAGAGCCACCCGTATCTTTCGGAACGCATTTCCTATCTCAGGAAACATATCAAGGGGGAAACGGACTTTGATTCTTATATAAATCTCGTAACGGACGATGGGTTCTGAAGATAGAACCCATTTCATAACCCTGTTCTACTGCGGCTGGCTGCAAAACCCATTGACTGCGTTTTCAGGGCAAAATGTCCTCAACGTAGCGCACCGGCTACGTTTCCGGGCATTTTGCCCCTCAGGCCTTGTCAATGCTTTTTTCGCTCAGCCTCGTAACGAACAGGGTTATGAAATGGGTTCTAGAGATTTCATTTCTATATTTATCCTTTTTTTAATATAATAGAAGGACCGGGCGTTAAAAGATCTCCGGTCACGGAAAGGGTGGATAATGAAGAAACTTGCAATAGTGTATTTTTCAAAGACAGGTAATACCGAAGCGATGGCCCGGCTTGTCGCGGAAGGCGCAGGAATGGAGTCTGACCTCCAGGTGGATATTGAGAACGTTGAGAACTTTCCTGCCGAAAAAGCGCTGGAATATGACGGCCTTATCATAGGGTCGCCGACCTACTATGGTTCGATGGCCTACCAGGTAAAAAAGTTCTTTGACGATTCAGTCAGTTTTCACGGGAAGCTTTCAGGCAAGGCCGGAGGGGCTTTTTCCTCCGCTGCGAATATAGGCGGCGGGAACGAGACCACTATTACGGGGATTTTGAACGCGATGCTCATACACGGCATGATAGTCCAGGGAACTCCCAGCGGGGACCATTACGGGGTGGTGTCAATCGGCAGTCCTGACGGGCGTGTGAAGAAACAGTGCCGTGAACTCGGGAAGAGGGTCGCGGCCCTGGTGAAAAAAGTGACGTAGAAGCTCTCTTGTTTTGCTCGCTGCGGAACTTTTATAGGCCGCAAAAAAAGGAGGATGAAGATGAGAGGATTTTGGGGGAGAAAAGCGGTCTTCACGGCCGTGGTTTTTCTGTGTATGGTCCTGGTTTCCGCGAGCTGTTTTGCCGACACTATTGAAAAGCTTGATTCCAGGATAGATGAAACAAGGTTGATACTGAACGATATGCGGCGGATGCCGGACCAGGGGATCCCGAAGGACCTTCTGGAAAGTTGTTCCGGAATCGCCATATTCCCGTCGGTCCTGAAGGGAGCTTTTGGTATAGGAGGACAATACGGGCAGGGCGTCCTGCTTTACAGGGATAAAAGCACCGGCAAATGGAGTCCGCCCGCTTTTCTATCGATCGGAGGTTTGAGCATCGGTTTCCAGATCGGAGGCCAGGCGACGGACATGATCCTGGTTATCATGAACGAGAGGGGAGTTAAGGCCCTTTCTCACGGGAACGTCACTCTGGGGGGAGACGCCTCCGTCGCGGCAGGGCCGGTCGGCAGGGACGCGCAGGTAGGCACTGATGTCACGCTTAGAGCGGGCATATTATCCTATTCCCGGAATAAGGGTCTTTTTGCCGGGGTGTCGCTCAAGGGCGCGCTAGTAGGCCCCATGAAGGACCTTAATCAGGATTATTATGGCGAAGGAGTGACTGCGGGTGATATACTGTTTACAGGCAAGGTCAAGCCGACGAAAAAAGGGCAGGAGCTTATTGATACTTTGTCGAAGTATTAAAACCTGAAAATGAGAATAAATATCCGTTATATAAAAAAGAACGATCTGTTCGAGGTCCAGACCGTGGATAAAAAGCTGCGTGCCCATTTTCTCCTTTCAAGGGCAGAACTTAATAATCTGAGGACGGTCCTGGAAAAAGCCCTTCTTGAAAGCAAGAAAAAAAGTAAAGATGAGGGAGAAGGGAAGCCTGAAGAAAGTGAGTCGTGAAAGATAAAATAAAGCGCAGGATCCGTGATTACAAATAGGGAAGGTAGATCATGATCGGTTCCGGTAAGGCGGTCAGGACGGTTTTTTTTGTCCTTGGCTTGTTCGTGTTTTTCTCTGCCGGTGATGAGGCCGTGGCCAGGGAGAGAAACACCGGCGGCAGGAAGAAGGTAAAATGGGTAAAGTCCAAAACCGGCTTGAAGTCGCTGATGACGCTGTCCAAGGACCGCGGAGGTATGATCAAGGAGTACAAGGATGAAACGAAGGTTCACGGAAAGATAAAAAGAGCCATCGATCGTCATGAGCTCAAGGAGGGGGAGGACGCGGCGCGAATAGTGAAAAAATACGGTGAACCTGTGATCGTCCTTGCCGAGGAAGATAGTGGGCTTTCAAGATGGGTATATAAGCCGGGTATGGAATCGTATTTCGGGGGAGAGAAAGCGTACCTTTTCTTTGATAAGAATGAGAAGCTCCTCAGGTGGGAAGTCGTCGCGAAAAAAGAAGAGGATAACCAGGACCTCTAACCGTCGGAACGGCCTGATCGTTCAACCCCGGCGAATGTGCAGTTCCTTGGATAGCCCTTATAGTGCAATTCAATGATCTTTTCCGCGGGTTTGTTCTGCGGGGTGAACCGGCGGTTGTTTATTCCGCCCGAGTGTATGTTCGTGTCCCATTTCCACCAGTATACCCCGGCCAGCCAGGGGCGTTTCCATACCGAACCGAAGAAGGCTTCATAACATTTTGCCTGTATATCAGGAGCCGCGTTCCCTTCGTTCCCGCCTTTCCACGGCATGCAGGGCGCGTGTTTCGTGCAGGGGTAGCCTATTTCGGTGAATATTACGGGCTTATTTATCGAGGTTCGCCACGCTTCTATTTCGAATATCCATTTTTCCCATCCTTTTTTCAGGTCTTCGACAGTCGGGTCGGTCTTGTAAGTGAGGGGGAAGTACGCGTCTATTCCGATATAATCCAGGTCTTTCCAGAACATGATGTTCTTGTAATTATCCCAGTTCGCCGCGTATACCAGTTTTCCGGGATAAGCCTTTCTTACGGCGGGGAGGATCCCGTTCTGCCAGGCTGAATTTTTTTGCGTGGCGAAAGAAAGCTCTGTCCCGACACAAAAGATCTCCACATCGAACCGTTTGGCCATGCGCGCGTAATGAAGAATGAATTTTTTATATTCTTTGAACCATTTTTTCCAGGCCTTATCATCGGCGAAACCAATGTCCGAACGGCAGTAAGTGCCGTCGTATTTATCTATCAGGTCAAGGTGGGGTTTAAGCATTACTTTCAATCCGAGTTTGTGCGCTGTTTTTATCGCGTGGGCGATACTCCGGTCCGATGGCGTTCTTTCCGTTCTTTTGATCTCGGTAGAGTCGTGTTCTTCCTGATACAGGGTAACGATGATGGAGATATATTCCACCCCGAGATTCGCGAGTTTTTCCAGCGATTTGTCAGAATAACTCGAGGCGAAACGGTCCTTATCCCATGCGACATAGCACATGCCTTTATGCGGAAGAAGGATGCCGGTTTGCGGATACAAAGGAGGCGCGGTTAAGATCGCCGATAAGGCAAAAAGAAAAGCGAAAACGATATTAATTTTCTTTTTTCGGATCACCATTTTCCAGCCTTTTTTAGACCCGGCCCTTACAGGTGATCTGGTGTTAAGCAGAAGGGCGGGGTTATGTCCGGTTATCAAACTCAGCTTCACTTATTTTCGCTGAGTTTGGGCCTTACATAAAAAAACCCTATTTGATAAAGGCAGAACTTGATCAAACAGGGCAATAGAAAGGTCAGCTGGGAAATGAAAATCCACAACTTATTAAATTCGGCAGCCAGACGATCATGTCCCGTATAGGGGAGTTAGACTCATGGCTTTGCAGCCCTATTCTTTCGAATAGTTTGCCACGTTAGAGAAAGATCTCTAACGTGACGCCCCCCGTTTGACACCGTTAATAAATATTTTCTAACGGAGTAAAAAACGGGGGACGTCTTTATCGTTTATTTCAGGTTTTGAAAGATCTATCGTACTCAATATAAAGTTTAGTCAGAAGTGTATAAAAAGCAAGATACTAAGACTAGCTATTTAATTTTCAACAAAACAATATGGAAAAAAACAAAATGAGTTTTTGTTTGTAATAAGAAAATTTATCTTATATAATCTAACCAAAAGAAATTAAAATTAAGCCAATTAGGCGAATTGAAGAGATTAAGGAGGATATATGGGCGAAGGTATAATCATGCTTACGCGTGAAGGCCGTGATAAAATTTGTAAAGAACTTGAAAGTCTAAAGGGGAAAAAAAGAAGAGAGATAGCAAAGGCGCTTGCGGAAGCCAGGGCGCACGGCGATCTGAGCGAAAATGCAGAATACGATGCCGCGAAAGAGGCACAGGCGATGAATGAGAGAAGAATAGCTGAAATGGAAGATACGTTGATGAGGGCTAAGATAATAGATGAAGACGCGATGCCTAAAGGTGAAGCTCTGCTTGGGGCTACAGTTAAAGTAAAAGACCAGGGCACGGGAGAAGAATTTGATTACATGCTCGTTTCAGAAGAGGAGTCCGATTTCAGTCAGAACAAGATATCGATAACTTCGCCTGTCGGCAAAGCGATTTTGAGACATAAGGTCGGGGATGTAGTGGAGATCCAGGTGCCGGCGGGCACTTTGAAGTATGAAATAATACAAATAACGCGATGAAAATATTGAGATAGGGATAATGGAACGAAAAAAGAAAACATGGAAAAGGATACTGGTAATTCTGCTTCTCGCGGCAGTGATATGGTCCCTTCTACCGCTCATACCGTTCTGGATGATGGAAGGGGCCGCGCCGGAGGACAACAACCGGTCCAACATTGAAAAGCTGAAGAACAACAAGGGCGCGTATTTTTCTTTTATTGTCTTCGGCGATAATCATTCCGGTCTTGTGTTCAACGACGCCGCGACAATAAAAGAAGTATGGCATATGAACCGGGAGGACAGGTTCCGCAAGGTCCCTATAGATTTCGTGATCAGCGTGGGTGATGTTACGCTTGACGGCAAACGTTCGCATTTTCTGGCTTATAAGAAGATCCAGAAGCTTATTAAATATCCCGTTATCGCGGCTATAGGCAACCATGATGACAGGCAGATGTTCGAGGAGTTCTGCGGGGAGAAGGAGTTCGCTTTTTCCGACAGGAACTCGTATTTTATCGTGCTTGATAACGAGGAAGGACAGCTGACCGGGACGCAGTTCCGCTGGCTGGAAGAGGAGTTGAAAAAGGGGCAGGAATATGATCACATTTTCATCGCGATGCATAAGCCGCCTTTTGACCCGTATCAACAGGAGTGGTATAACATGGATAACAGCCCGTGGGCCTACAGGTTCCGCAAGCTTTGCGCCGAATACCGCGTGGATATGGTCTTTACCGGGCATAAGCACATGTTCAGGCACGAAAGGTTCGACGATGTGGACCATATCGTGACCGGGGGAGGGGGTATGCTGATAGAGATACCCGAGGCTGACGGGGGGTATCTCCATTATGTCCGGGTCATGGTGAACCACGATTACGTGACATACGAAGTAAGGAAAATATCACCACCCTTGTGGGAGCAGCTGACCTACTATATAGGAAAAGAAGCGTTATACTGGTTCCGGAACCTCTATGGTTCGGGTTATCTGTTCTGGAGGAATACGCAGATCCAGCCTCTCCGCGTATCCGGGCTTAATGACCGCGAATACTGGTTCGAGAAATAAAGTTTACCCCGCACCGAACGCAGTGGCGTTCGGTGCGGGATTCCGCCCTACAGGTGGAATCCCGCAGAAAAAGGAGTCGCGGACTTCCAGTCCGCGGGGCTCCACAGGAGGAGTTATGGAAAGGAAAAAATGGGATTCAGGGACACGAGGCGTCCATGCGGGATATACGCCCGATCCGACGACCGGCTCGAGAGCGGTGCCCGTATATCAGACAACGTCATATGTCTTCAAAGACACGCAGGACGCGGCGGATCTTTTCGCGCTTAAGAAATTCGGGAACATCTATAGCCGTATAATGAACCCGACCGTGGATGTCCTGGAAAAAAGGGTCGCTTCCCTTGAAGAAGGAGTAGCCGCGGTGGCAACGTCTTCCGGGCAAGCAGCTATTACTCTTACGGTATTGAACCTGGCTTCCTCCGGCGACGAGATCGTATCATCAAGCAGTTTGTACGGGGGAACGTATACACTGTTCAATTATACTTTACGAAAGCTCGGCATAAACTTTGTCTTCGTGGATCCAACGGATCCGGAGAATTTTCGAAAAGCTATCACCAAAAAGACCAGGGCGCTGTATGCCGAAACGATAGGGAATCCGAGGCTTGACACACTGGATATTGAAGAGGTCGCTAAAATTGCTCATGAGAACGGTATTCCTCTTATCATTGATAATACCGTGGGTACGCCGTTCCTGGTAAATCCTATCCGGTACGGTGCGGACATAGTGGCGCATTCGACCACCAAATACATAGGCGGGTACGGCACCTCGATCGGAGGGATAGTAGTGGATTCCGGGAATTTTGACTGGACGAACGGCAAGTTCCCTCAGTTCACGGAACCCGACCCCAGTTATCACGGCATTAAGTTCGCCGAGAAATTCGGCAATGTCCCGGGTATGGGGAATATTACCTTTGCTGTCAAATTGCGCGTAAATATCCTCAGGGATATCGGATCCTGTATGAGCCCGTTCAACGCGTTCCTTTTCCTTCTTGGGTTGGAAACGCTCCATCTAAGGATGCCGCGGCACAGTGAGAACGCGATGGAGATAGCGAGGTTCCTCAAAGGACACAAAAAGGTGTCCTGGGTGAACTATCCGGGCCTGGTGGAACATCCTCAGCATGCTATAGCCCGCAAGTATTTCAAAAAAGGATGGTATTCGGGGTTGATAGGTTTTGGGATAGAGGGTGGACTGGAAGCGGGCAAAAGGTTCATCAATTCGCTTGAACTTTTCAGCCACCTGGCCAATATAGGCGATGCCCGGAGTCTTGCGATACATCCCGCTTCCACCACGCACCAGCAGCTTTCTCGCGAAGAGCGGGAAGCGGCAGGTGTTACGGAGGATTTTATTCGCCTGTCGATCGGTATCGAGGATGTAGAAGACCTGATAGCGGACCTCGACAACGTGCTTAATAAGGCTTAGCCGGGGTTCATACCATTGATCATAAAGAACTAACATGAGGATATACGACAATATCACACAGACGGTCGGGAACACGCCGCTCGTGCGGCTGCAAAAGATCGGGAAGGGGCTCCCGGGCAATTTGATCGTCAAGGCGGAGTTCTTCAATCCGCTCTCAAGCGTTAAAGACCGCGTCGGGGTGGCTATGATAGAAACCGCCGAGAAAGAGGGTAAGTTGAAAAAAGGGGCGATAATAATAGAACCGACAAGCGGCAATACGGGTATAGCGCTTGCTTTTGTCAGTGCCGCAAAAGGGTACAGGCTCATCCTCACGATGCCTGACACGATGAGCGCCGAACGGCGCGCGCTCCTGAAAATACTCGGCGCGGAGCTTGTCCTCACTCCCGGGAAAAAAGGGATGAAAGGGGCCGTAGAGAAAGCGGAAGAGCTGGTAAAGAAGACCCCGGGTTCCTTCATGCCGCAGCAGTTCGAGAACAAGGCTAATCCTGAAATACACAGAAAGACCACGGCACAGGAAATTTGGAACGATACGGAAGGAAAGGTGGATGTTTTTGTGGCAGGTATCGGGACAGGCGGGACCATTACAGGTGTGGGGGAAGCGCTGAAAATGAAGAAACCTGACATTAAACTCGTTGGCGTGGAGCCTGAAGCATCCCCTGTCCTTTCCGGGGGTAAGCCGGGTCCCCATAAGATACAGGGTATAGGGGCCGGGTTTATTCCTAAGGTCTTGAAAAAAGAGTTGATAGATGAGATAATAACCGTTTCCGACGACGAATCGGGAGAAACCGCGCGCAAACTTGCCAGAGAAGAAGGATTGCTGGTCGGCATTTCAGCGGGCGCGAATGTCGCGGCCGGTATCCGGGTCGCATCCAGAGAAGAGAACAAGGGTAAGAACATCCTGGTCGTGCTTCCGGATACGGGTGAAAGATATCTCAGCACGTGGCTGTTTGAGGATTATGTTGACTAGAAGTCATTTCATAACCCCGTTCTACTGCGTCTGGCTGCAAAACCCATTGACTGCGTTTTCGGGGCAAAATGTCCTCAACGTAGCGCACCGGCTACGTTTCCGGGCATTGTGCCCCTCAGACCTTGTCAATGGCTTTTTCGCTCAGACTCGTAACGAACGGGGTTATGAAATGGCTTCTTAAAAGGTGACAATATGCCTGAAAAGGTGAAGAAGGACGACATAGGATACGTCGAGACGAAATATTTCAATATACCCGAAGGGGAGGAGTTCGTTCTTGAAAGCGGTATCAGGCTCCCTGAGCTCAAGATCGCTTACGAGACATACGGGAAGCTGAACAGGCGTAAAACGAACGCGGTACTCATCTGTCACGCGCTTTCCGGTGATGCCCATGCCGCGGGATACCACAGGGGCCGGAAAAAACCCGGTTGGTGGAACGATATGATCGGGCCGGGAAAGGCCTTTGACACGAAAAAATATTTTGTTATCTCTTCCAACGTGATAGGAGGGTGCAAGGGGTCAAGCGGACCGAATTCGATAAACCCTTCTACCGGGAAACCTTACGGGCTGAGTTTCCCGATCGTTTCGATAAAGGACATGGTGGACGCCCAGAAGAAACTCGTCGAGTTTCTGGGGATAGAGAGGCTGCTTTCCGTATGCGGGGGGTCAATGGGCGGCATGCAGGGCCTGCAGTGGGCCGTTTCCTATCCGGAGTCGGTCGTTTCTTGCATACCCATAGCAAGTTCCCATAAACATTCCGCGCAGCAGATCGCCTTTGACGAGGTGGGCCGCCAGGCGATAATGGCCGACCCGGCCTGGAATGGAGGCGATTACTATAAAAAAGCCCATCCGTCGGCGGGACTCGCCGTCGCGCGCATGATAGGGCATATCACCTACATGAGCAACGGATCGATGGAGCAGAAATTCGGCAGGATGCTGAAAAAAGAGAAACTGGGGTATGAGTTCACAACGGAGTTTGAAGTGGAAGGATACCTGCGCTACAGGAGCGACAGTTTTGTGAAAAGATTTGACGCCAATTCCTATCTCTATGTCACGAAAGCGATGGATTACTTTGACCTGGAACAGGATAAGAAGCTGAACCAGGTGTTTAAGGGCGTGAAGACGAGATTTCTTGTCATCGCTTTCAGTTCAGACTGGCTGTATCCGCCTTTTCAGTCAAAGGAGATAGTCAAAGCGCTCAAGATGAACGGTATAGACGTGACTTATTGCGAGGTAAGCTCCAATTACGGTCATGACTCGTTCCTGCTGGAATATAAAGAAGAGTCCAAGCTGATAGGGCATTTTCTGGAAAATACGCATAAGAAGATAGAAGCCATTTCATAACCCCGTTCTGCTGCGGCTGGCTGCAAAAGCCATTAGCTGCGTTTTCGGGGCAAAATGTCCTCAACGTAGCACACGGGCTATGTTTCCGGGCTTTTTGCCCCTCAGGCTTTGCTAAAGGCTTTTTCGCTCAGCCTCGTTACGAACCGGGTTATGAAATGGTTTCTGGAAAAGAACAAGATATGACAAGCAAGAGAAAAGAAGATCTCAGACTCGACCATAAAATAATAGGTAACATGATCAAGCCGGGGGCCATGGTCCTTGACATGGGGTGCGGCGACGGCGATCTCCTGGAATACCTTGTCGTAAAAAAGGATGTCAGGGGCAGCGGCGTGGAGATAAACGAGGAAGCTATATACAGTTGTGTTGAAAAGGGCCTTAGCGTATCCCACGGGGATATAGATTCAGGGCTTAGGGAGTATCCGGATAAAATGTTCGATTATGTGATCTTCAACCAGACCATGCAGCAAGTCCACAGGCCAAGGGAAGCCATACAGGAAGCCTTGAGGATAGGGAAGGAAATCATAATAGGTTTCCCGAATTTCTGTTACATCAAAGCAAGGCTGCAGATATTTTTTGGAGGGCATGTGCCCATTACCCCGTCTTTGCCTTATTCCTGGTACGATACGCCGAACCTTCACTTCCTGAGCATAAAGGATTTCAGGCATTTCTGTTCCGAGCAGGGGATAACTATCGAGAAAAGCGTCTTTCTGTCTGAGAAATGTATTGTAAGATTCTTGCCGAACCTTTTTGCCCTCAACGCGATTTTTCAAATATCTTGAGGTCGTTTCATAACCCCGTTCGTTACGAGTCTGAGCGAAGAAGCCATTGGCAGGGGCTGAGGGGTGGAGCCCCGCGAACTGAAGTCCACGGCTCCTTTTTCTGCGGGATCTCACCTGTAGGGGACTTGGGGACATTCCTCAAGGGGACATACCTGTTGTGGACGACACGAGAGTATTGCTAAAGTTCTGGGGATACGCTTGTTGCAGGCGCCTCGCAAACATTGCTGAAGTTCCGGGGACACGCCTGTTGCAGGCACCTATTGGGTGCACCCAGGCATGTCCCCGGAATATATTTTTATATACACGACATACGAAATACGATATACGAGACCCCGGGCTGAATCGACGGGTCGACTGCGCACCATGGACCGAAACATGAACACCTTCCAGCGGCACTATGATCAACTGAACGATGAACAGAAAAAGGTCGTTGACCGTATTGACGGCGCGCTTCTTGTCCTTGCCGGACCCGGCACGGGCAAGACACAGCTTCTTTCGGTCCGCGCCGCGAACATCATCCGGCAGGAGAAAGCCGATCCGGAAAATATCCTGATATTGACTTTCACCAACGCCGCGGCGCGCGAAATGCGCGAGCGCCTCGCTTCCATCATAGGACATGACGGGTATAACGTGGAAGTCGAGACTTTCCATTCTTTTGCGAATTCCATCGTCCTTGAATCCGAGGGCGCGATCAAATACGTCAGGGACAAGATCGACATAAGCGATGTCGAAAGGGTCAGGGCGATCCAGCACATACTTGACAGTGTCAAGGGGGTCGAGGCGCTGAGGCCTTTCGGCGCGCCATATATACACCTCTCGGAGATACGGGCCAGGATAAGCGAACTGAAGAACGAGGGGATCTCTCCCGGTCAATTGAAGGCCCACCTGAAGGGCCTGGAGCCGGACGGCATCACCCTTGAGGAAAAACATATATCGCGACTGAAAGCCCTTTCTCTGATATATGAGAAATACGAAAGGCTGAAAGACGAAGATCGGACAGTTCTTTTTGACGAGAGGGGGCGTAAGGATTTTGACGACATGATACTGATAGCCCTTGACGCTTTCAGGAACGAGAGACAGCTGCGCGACCAGTTCAGCGGACAGTATAAATACGTAATGGTCGACGAGTACCAGGATACCAACGGCGCCCAGCTTGAACTTCTGTTCTCCATCCTGGATCCGGGATCGCCCAACGTCTGCTGTGTGGGGGACGACGATCAGGCCATTTACCGTTTTCAGGGGGCCACGCTGTCAAATTTCCGTATTCTGAAGGAAAAGATACCTTTGCTTAAGACTATCATTCTTAAAGACAATTACCGTTCGACGGACGAAGTGATCGATATATCCCGTCAGATCATTTCGCAGCTGCCCGGGAATGAAAGGATAGAAGTGAAAGAACTCGCCGCCCGGAAGGATTACGAAAACCGGAAAGCGGAGTTCCTGGAATTCAATACCGAGGAAGAAGAACTGGCTTATATCATGGAGGAGATCACACGCCAGGCCAAAAAGATAAGAAAGGAGTTCTCACTTACCGAAGAGGAAAGAGAAGAACCGTACAATAATATTGCCGTCCTCGTCCGCAGGCGTGTCCAGCGCCAGAAGGTGATAGAAGCTTTTCTCAAGGCGGGCATACCCTACGCTTCGGACGGTAAAGAAGATATCCGCCTGGAGAAGCGCGTGCGCCAGATGCTGGACGTTCTTGAACTGGCGGATGTCAATACGGAAAATAACGAGAAAAAGGCGCTCACGCTCTACAAAGTCCTTACCTCTGATTATATCGGTGCTTCGCAGTCCGATATAATCAAGCTCATAGGCTTCGTGAACGGTAAGAAGAGTTCTTTGAGGGCAGAGGGCGATGCGAAGAGATATAAGTCCTTGAATCTTTTCCAGGAATTCCTTGGTCTTTTCCGGGCGGATGCTAAAGATAAGCCCGAACAGGAGGACTCAAAGAACCTCTGGATATCAAAAGAACTGGAGCTTGAGGATCCTTATTCCCTTCATAAAGCGGCCTGGGCGATAACGAGGCTGCTTGAAGACGCGCGGACCCGGCCGGTGCACGATATTCTGATGAGGTATATAGAGGATACCGGTCTTTACAGCTTTCTTCTCAGCGCGTACGATGACAACAGCGTTCCCAGGATAAGGGACCTGAGGGCGCTTGTCTCGTTCATAAACCAGATAAAACAGTCAAGCCTTTCGAGACCGTCCTACAGGCTGGACGACCTTATGGACGAAATGGAGCTCAGGGAGATACATGATATGCCGGTGAGCGGAGAGCTGGCCACGCTCAGTCAGGACGGCGTGCGTATTTACACCGCGCACAGCGCCAAGGGGCTTGAGTTCTACACGGCATTTCTGCCTTTCTGCCTGGAGAAAAGAAGCTGGCCGTCGCAGGGCAAGGCCGATGTGGTCCCGCTTCCGCCGGACATATTCAAAAGTAAGGAAAGAGTGGACGAAAAGAAAAAACTGAAACTGCTTAATATGTATGACGAGGTGCGGCTATTTTACGTGGCCTCCTCCAGGGCGAAAGCGAACCTTATTTATACCGCCACACCCGCGGAAAAGGTCGTGGTCAGCCGGTTTCTCAGTCACGTCGATATACCGCGAAGATCGGGCGCCCCCGAAAATGAAAGTGAATTTCTGGCGTCTTTTCTCCAGGGCAGGACCGACCGGGACCCTTTCTCCGATACTTCCGGGATATTGAAGGATATGGTCGCCAGGCTTGACCTGACACCTACGAATCTGAGTGCCTATATTTCCTGCAGGAGGAAGTTCCTGTATAATTATGTACTACGTCTTCCGGGAAAAAAGACGCAGCACCTTGTTTTCGGTAACTGCGCGCATAAAGCGCTCGAGGACGTTTACGGTCATTACAAGGAGAGGAAAAGGTTTCCCTCGTTCGATTTCTTCAAGAAGTCCTTCCGGCAGGAACTGGAGTTCCAGGGTGTTAACGACGCCATCAGGAACATGTGTCTTTCACGCCTTGAGACCCTGAGCGACTGGTACAAAAGGGAATCGAGCCGGCCCCTGATGCCGTATTCCCTGGAAAAGGACCTTTCGGTCACATTTCCGGGAGGTATGATATTCAAGGGTAAGTTCGATAAGATCGAGATAGAGAGCGACGGGACCGCGAAGGTCATAGATTACAAGACCGGCAAGCCTGATGAGCACGTGAAGGCCATACAGAATTGCAGTGACATGTCCGATCATGACTGCGACGATTATTACAGGCAGCTCGTCTCTTATAAGATGATATTCGACAGGAACGAATCCCGTCAGAACAACCTTGCCGTAAGCCGCGGTATGCTCCAGTTTCTTGAACCCGTCGCCAGGTCGGTCAAGAAATATCAGCTTGAGAAAGGCGAATACCGTGATATTGAGATCGAACTGACCGATAAGATGGTCGCGGAACTTGAAAAGGTGATCGTGGAGTGCTGGCGCAACATACAGGCGTTGAAGTTTGACAAGCTTCCGGAAAGGGATAGTAAGGGCAGATGCGCAAGGTGCGAGTATGACTCGATATGCTGGGGATAGTTCGTGTTTCGTGATTCGTCGTTCGTGGTTCGTGGTTCGTGGTTTGTGATTCGTGAATCGTGGTTCGTGAATCACGATTCACGTATTAGCGCAAAGAGGAGAAAATATAATGGATAAGAAATTCGTTTTCGATCTGAAGATCAACGAGAAGATAGATTCGGTCTTTATTTTGCGAAAGAAGAACCTGAAGCTGACAAAGTATGACAAACCGTACCTGCAA
>JAYEOV010000052.1:18804-28656 GCA_034723315.1 Candidatus Omnitrophota bacterium
AAGAGGAGAAAATATAATGGATAAGAAATTCGTTTTCGATCTGAAGATCAACGAGAAGATAGATTCGGTCTTTATTTTGCGAAAGAAGAACCTGAAGCTGACAAAGTATGACAAACCGTACCTGCAACTTTCGTTCCAGGATAAGACCGGGAAAATAGAAGGCAGATCGTGGGAAAACGCCGAGAAGTTCAATGAAGCGGTGGAAACAGGGGATGTGGTGCGCGTGAAAGGAACCGTGGATAAATACCGCGAAGAGAAGCAGCTTAAGGTCGATTTTCTGGAGAAGGCCGACGAAAGGGCCTTCCGGTATGAGGATATGGTCCGAGTTGTCGAGAACAGAGACGAGATATACGGGAAAATACTTGAATATTTCAAGACCATAAAGAACCCCTGGATACTTTCCCTGGCAGAACAGTTCGCGGGCGATGATGATCTGATGTCCAGGTTCATCGGCGGTATCGGGGCGAAAAGCTGGCATAATGCCTATGTCGGAGGACTTATAGAGCATACGTATGAGGTCATGGTCATTGTTGACAGGATGTGCGAACTTTATCCCGAGGCTGACAGGGATATAATGATCATTGGTTCGTTCATTCACGACATAGGCAAGATATTCGAACTGGACTCCAAAAATCTTGAATATACGGTGGAAGGCGGGCTCCTCGGCCATATCGCGATAGGGCATAAGATACTGGTCGATATGATCGGCAGGATCCGGGATTTCCCCCGGGACCTTTGCCTCCGCATTGAACATATAATTCTGAGCCATCACGGCGAATATGAACAGCAGTCCCCCGTTCTGCCCAAGACGCTTGAAGCGACGATCGTGTATCAGGCGGATGAACTGGTCTCGCAGGCGAACGCGGTAAAAGAGATCCGGGTATCCCAGTCCGAAGAAGGGAAAGTTTGGAGCGATTTTGTCGGTATAAAGGGCAGAAAATATTATGTCAAAGATGCCGGAGATGAGGATTGGAAGGGGGCGGGGCCTGGAGAGATCAAGGAGGGCTCAAATGAAAAAGCCGGAGATTCCGGCAGCGCGGAAAACCTTTTTGGTGATTAATTTTTTAACGCCGGGACACGCCGTTAGTTTGAGGTCAATATGGAGCGTAAGGAATTTGAAAGGCTCGTTATAAAGGCGTTGAAATCGCTTCCCGGGGTATTCAAGGACAGCCTGGAGAACGTCGATGTGGTGATAGAGGACGAGCCCACGTTGGAACAGGGAAAAGCCGTTGATACGGCGCACAGGCGGATGGTATTGGGGCTATATCAGGGGGTTCCCCTTTCAAGGAGAAGTCATTATTACGGGATGGTGATGCCGGACAAGGTATCGATCTTTCAGAAGAACATCGAAAGGATCTGCAGGACGGACGATGATATAGTGCGGCTTGTCATGCACACCGTTCAGCACGAGCTGGCCCATCATTTCGGGATATCAGACAAGAGACTGAGAGATCTGGGGATTTATTAAGTGTTGGGTTCTGGGTGTTGAGATATCAGGAAACAAGATACCCAAAGCGAGCAAACTCGCCCAATGAGACCCTCTATTTAAAAGAACGCGTTATACTTGTTCCCCTCCCCCCTTTGAAAAACTTGCTCCCTTCCCCCCTTTTTCAAAGGGGGAAAATACTTGCCCTTTTTTTCGTATTAGAACTTCAGCAGTATCTACGAGTCGCCTACAACAGGCACGTTCCCAAGTTCCGAGATCGGTTAGCGGTGGGACGCGATACCAAATCGTGGATCGTGATTCGTGCATCGTGAATCGCAAAAACGAGATACGAGATACCAGATACGAGATACCCAAAGCTCCAACTCTCCTAAAAACCCAACACCAGACGGAGCGTTAATCTTTGGAATAAACGCTGATATTATCAATATATACAGGTCCCGAATAGGCGGGTTTTTTGTTGGATTCTATTCTTACGGCGATCTTTCGCACGTCCCCCTTGAAGGCATCATCGACTTTTGCTCTTTTCCAGTCGATGCTCTGCTCTGACAGGTCCGCGCTGATCGTGGTCCAGCTGCCGGGTTCCAGCCGGACGCTGCGCGCCATTTCGACAAAACGCCAGTCTTCACCTACTGTAAGTATGAGTTTTCCCCTGAGACCGGCGGGGCAATCCGGCGGCAGGTAGATGTCCACGGAGATGTGACCGTACTCCCTCAGGTCCAGGTACTGCTGAATTTCGGCCAGCGCCGCCGTCCATCTCTGGCCCGGAAATTCAGCGCAAAGTTCCAAGCTTCCATTTCCTTTGCTTGCCGGACCTTTTGTTTTTTTCAGCCATCTGGCCACGTGGTCCGTTTTTTCAAGCTCCCATGCGGGGATCTCCCATCCGTCATTGTCAATTTCAAAATCGTAGAGTGTCTTCACGTTTTTCGAAGGAACGCTGGCGGGAATATATCCGCGGCCGTTTTGTGCGGTCGATGCGGCCGCGGAAACGGTCTTGGCCTCTTTTTTTGATACGCCCTTTTCGGGTCGGTCGGTTCTGTGAGCTGAGAGATATATCATGAGGGCCAGAAAGGCCGCCAGCAGACCGATAAACGGTCCGATGACTTTTAGTCCGCGCGGAACGGGAGGTCGGACAGGGGGGCTTTCAGCAGGGGCGGGCTTTTTTTCCTTTTCGGTATTACGGAAATATGTTTTAAAAAGTTCAAGGTCTATTTTATCGAATTTTTTCTTTTTTTCCATTTTTACCCCGCACCAGAACGCCCCCGACTAAAGTTGGGGGATGAAGGTGCCACCGAACGCAGTGGTGTTCGGTGCGGCCTCGAACCGCATTGAGTTCGGGGTTCTCGTCCCGTACCCGAAGTGGTGCGGGATTCCCTCCTACAGGTGGGATCCCGCAGAAAAAGGAGCCGCGGACTTCAGTCCGCGGGGCTCCACCCGTTGTTTGAAATCCGAGAAAAAGCATATCTTCCCCGCTTTTATTTTATCACATGAAAATCTTTTTTTCATTTTTATTATTTACCGGCGAATTTTACTTTTCAAAATTCATATGATATACTTTAGCCTAATAATACAAAATGTTCGGTAGTTTTGAACGAGTACCACAAAATATATGGGGGTGTAGGGAAATGAAGATCATATCGGTGGCCAATCAGAAAGGTGGTTGCGGGAAGACGACGCTTGCTGTGAATGTCGCGGCAGCTCTTGCGAGACTTGGTAGTGAAACCCTTCTTATAGACCTGGACCCTCAGGCGCATGCCACTTTTGCCCTGGGGTATGCCAGTGTCTCATCGGAAAGAAAGACTTCCTATGACATATTCCGCGCGCATTTTGATAATACAGATGTGCCTTTTGACCAGATCCTCATATCCGACAGGGAAAGGTATTCTTTCATACCAGCGAACATGATGTTGAGCGCGGCGGAGATAAACCTCGGGGGTGTGAATGGCGCCGCGGCTCTTGTTTTTCGCACACTGTCGGATCATTTTTTTGAAAAGTACGAATATGTTATAATTGATTCCCCTCCGAGCTTCGGTTTTCTGACGCTGAATTCGATGTATGCCGCCGATAGTATTCTTGTTCCACTGGATCTGAGCTATTTTTCTTTCAACGGGATCGACAGTGTCTACCGCGTGACGAGTTTGCTCGAGACGGAGACGGGCAGGAAGCCCTCCGTATTTTTTGTCATGAACATTTACGACAAGCGTTCAAATTTCGCGAAACAGTTCGAGAAAGACGCCAGGCAAAGACTTGGTCCGTATCTTATTCCCGCGAAGATACGTTCAAGTGTCCGTCTGAGGGAAGCCGCCAGGCAGGGGAAAACGATCTTTGAATATGACC
This sequence comes from Candidatus Omnitrophota bacterium, assembly GCA_034723315.1. Lineage (GTDB taxonomy): Bacteria > Omnitrophota > Gorgyraeia > Tantalellales > Tantalellaceae > JAYEOV01. Next base: position 22,586 of record JAYEOV010000052.1, read on the forward strand.
CCAAGTGCTCCGCGGCCCTGGATTTTTACAATCTTACCAGTGAGATCCTGACTTCTGAGGACAGGGGCGTTGACATGATAGTGAAGGAATTCTCCTTCCATGCCCCTGAGGCCGGAGCGGTGTATGTGCTGGGGGATTTTAACGAGTGGAAGAAAACGGAGTCGAATCGTCTCCTGAAACTTGAGAACGGGGACTGGTCGACCCATTGCAACCTCAAAAGAGGCACGTATCGTTACAAGTTCCTGGTGGACGACAAGTGGATAAGCGATCCTGAGAATCCTGAAACCGGGATGAACGTTTTCGGCACGACCGATTCCGTACTTAAAATAATGTGACAATAACGTGACAATTTGGGGTCAGGCCTTGCCATGGGACGTTTTTGCCTCGATCTCTTTAGAGGACATTGTCATAACCCCAGTCTACTGTGTCCGGCCATAAAAATATCTTCAAGGGGACATGCTTCAAGTAGAAAAATGGCGGTATTGGGCCTAAAAGCTGAAGTTCCGGGGACACGCCTGTTGTAGGCGCCTATTGGGTTCGCCCAGGCATGTCCCCGGAATATATTTTCGTAACGGAATTTCAATATAGCAGGAATTCCTTTTTGAGGACACATTAACCAAAGCTGTAGGAGCCGCCTCCAGGCGGCGAACCCATGGTAATAATTTTGTTCGCGGCCTGGAGGCCGCTCCTACGGAACAGGTGAAAAGTTCCCGCCAAAGGCGGGCTAAGTTCTTGTAACGGAATTTCAATATAGCAGGAATTCCTTTTTGAGAGCACATTAACCAGAGCTGTAGGAGCCGCCTCCAGGCGGCGAACCCATGGTGATAATTTTGTTCGCGGCCTGGAGGCCGCTCCTACGAGATAGGTGAAAAGTTCGCCCGAAGGGCGCTTAATTTATCGTTCAACCGTAAATCATGAAAGGAAAGTTTATGTCACAGCCTTTAATTTATTCAAAGGATAAGGAAGATATCGTTGTCCGGTATCCTGCTAATCCCATTCTTACAAAAGATGACGTCCCCGCGGCCGCGAAAGGTGTTTATAATTCAGGATGCATAAAAACGGCAGAGGGGAAATACGTTATGCTCTGCAGGGTCGAGACGCCCTCGATGAAACAGCTGATATGGCCCGCTGATTCAGATAACGGGATAGATTTTACCTTTCGCAGTGAGCCTGTGAAAATGCCTCAAACGGAGGAATTCGCTGAATATACCGCCGGCATGTACTATGACCCGCGGGTGACGGCTGTTGAGGGAAAATATTACGTTGTTTTTGCGTGTCACAGCGGCCATTCCTGCCGTCTCGGCCTTCTGGAATCTCCTGACATGAAGGAGTTCAAGTGGAGGGGGTTCATTTCCGAGACGGATAACCGTAACGGTGTCCTTTTCCCGGAAAGAATAAACGGGTTATATTGCCGTCTGGACAGGCCCAACACGGGTGACGGGAAGGGGTATATCTGGACATCCTATTCTCCGGACCTTATATACTGGGGGCAGTCTAAAGCCGTGGCTCTTACCCGGGACGAATGGGGGTGGAAAAAGAACGGTCCCGGAGCGGCTCCTATTAAGACGGATAAAGGATGGTTGGTCATCTATCATGCTGTGAACGTTCAGTGCGCGGCACAATACGTTTATCATCTTGGCGTGATGCTGCTGGACCTGAAAGACCCTTCAAGAATTATTGCCAGGGCCAAGGCCCCGATACTTTCTCCGGCCATGGACTATGAGCTCAGCGGGCTCACGTACGCGGTCGTCTTTACATGCGGCGCTGTTCCGGAAGACGACGGCGAGGTAAAGATCTATTATGGCGGAGCGGATACGGTACAGTGTCTGGCTACGGCAAGGCTTGAGGATCTTGTTGACGCGTGTTTTAACCGGTAGAATCCGGGGTCAAGCCTGACCCCGCGACCGGATACGTTGTTGCCTGGGATCTGGAATAAAACTATCCCCGTATTTTTATGTTCAGTATTACTCCAAGAAAAGAGAAGAACCTCAGAGAGAAGATGCGCCGTTTCGGCGTGAAAGAATGCGATCTGACCGAGCGTTTTATAAGGTCAAGCGGCCGCGGCGGGCAGAACGTTAATAAGGTCTCCACCTGCGTGTACCTGAAACATGATCCTACCGGAATAGAAGTCAAGTGCGGAAGAGAACGTTCGCAGGTCCTTAACCGTTTCCTTGCGCGGCGGATACTCATCGGGAAGATAGAGCAAGCGGTCCACGAAAGAACCTCGGAAGAAAGACGTCGTCTGGAAAAGATTCGCAGGCAAAAGCGAGGCAGGTCCAGGAAAGCCAAGGAGAGGATGCTCGCGGATAAAAAGAAACGGTCCGAGAAGAAAACCCTGCGCAGGCCGGTGAAGTTCGAAGATAACGGGTGAGTGATGGGTAATCTGTGATCTGTTATCGGTGATCAGTGATAGGGGATCGGTGATGAGAAACCAGTAACCAGAGGATAGTAACCAGGGGACGGTGATCGTAAGTTTTTCTGGCAACGGGCAACTGGTATCTGGCAACAAGTAATACGGGATACTCGATACGAAATCCCGGCGATCAAATGAAAAAACTGACTCTTGATCTGCACGATATTTTCAACAAGCATCGGGAGATAGAGAAGGCTCTCAGGGATATATTACAGGAGGCGAGGGACAAGAAGGTCAAGATCGTGGAAATAATCCCGGGCAAAGGCTCCGGGCAGCTCAAGAAGCGGGTGCTGAAGTTCCTTGAGAGAAACAGGGATCTCTACGACAGGATCGACAAGGACTCTAAGAACCGGGGAAGGCTGTTCGTGCGCTTCAAGTGAAATTCAATTGGGGACGCCCCATTTGGTACCACCCTGCAAGGTAAAATTGGTTAGAAAATGAAGAAAATAAGAAAAGATCAGACTCCGTCCACTATTTTTGACAGTCGACCGTGGACTGAGGACGAATAGATATTTTATGGCCAGGAAAATAAGAGACACATGGGGTTCGCGGCTGGGGATAATAATGGCGGTAGCGGGTTCTGCGGTCGGGCTCGGTAATTTTCTGCGGTTTCCCGTGCAGGCTGCCAAGAACGGCGGCGGCGCGTTCATGATCCCTTATTTCGTCGCACTTTTACTTGTAGGGATTCCGCTGATGTGGGTGGAATGGTCCATAGGCCGTTACGGCGGCGGATTTGAACATTCAACGGCGCCAGGCGTGTTTCACAGCCTGTGGAAAAAGAACCGTTTCATCAAATATTTCGGCGTTATCGGGATATTCGGCCCCCTTGTCATTATGGTCTATTACACCTATATCGAGTCCTGGACGCTGGCGTATAGTTTTTTCTCTCTGACCCAGAAATATTCCGGCATTCTGGAACAGTCTTCCATGCAGGCGTTCCTTAGAGGGTTCCAGGGGCTGGAGAAGAATCAGTATTTTTCGAGCATCGCGCCTGCTTACGTGTTTTTTCTGATAACGTTCATGATCAACATGGTGGTCTTGAATTACGGTATCCGCGGCGGCATAGAGCGATTCTGCAGGTTCGCGATGCCGACGCTTTTTATCTTCGCGACAATACTCGCCGTCCGCGTTCTTACGCTGGGCGCGCCGGATCTTTCAAGACCGGACTGGAACATATCCAACGGGCTCGGGTATCTCTGGAACCCCGATCTTTCCCAGCTCAAAAGCGCGAAGGTGTGGCTGGCGGCGACAGGGCAGATATTTTTCACCCTGAGCGTCGGTATAGGCGTTATCCTGACATATGCGAGCTATCTTAAAAAAGGGGACGACGTTACGTTATCCGGCCTTACCGCCGTAAGCATGAACGAGATAGCTGAGGTGATACTCGGCGCCAGCATTATCATACCGGCGGCGTTCGTGTTTTTTGGTCCGATGTCAATGGGGAGGATCGCAAATTCCGGGGCTTTTGATCTGGGTTTTGTCACCATGCCTGTCATTTTCGGAAGGATGCCATTTTCAGGGGTGTTCGGTTTTCTGTGGTTCGGGCTGCTGTTTCTTGCCGGCGTGACGTCATCCGTTTCCCTGGCGCAGCCGGCGATAGCTTTCCTTGAGGACGAGTTCAACATATCCAGAAAGAGGTCGGTCCTCTTTTTCGGGGTCGTGACTTTCATTCTGTGTAACGGAGCGATATTCTTTCTCGGCAAGGGAGTGGTCAACGATCTCGATTTCTGGGGAGGAACGTTCTGCCTGGTCCTTTTCGCGACCATCGAGGTCATTCTTTTCGGCTGGGTGTTCGGTATCAATAAGGCGTGGGAGGAAGCCCATCACGGCGCCGATATGAGGATACCGGGTATCTACAAATATATCATTAAATACGTCACGCCGATTTTTCTTCTTGTTATTCTGGGCGCGTGGTTCTTTCAGGAATGGCTGCCGATAATCCGGATGGATAATGTTTCTTCCGGGAATAAGGTCTATATCCTCGTTACCAGGGTGGTACTGTTGCTTCTTTTTCTTGGCCTTACGGTCATGGTAAAGATCGCCTGGAGGAAAAGAAAGGTCAAGGGTGAAAGGTCATGACAACGTTCGGTTGGGTATTTCTCATCGTTTCATGGGTTTTAATACTGGGGCTTGCCTTATTTTGCTTCATGAGGGTGTTCAAGAAGAAAAAGATAGACTGACCCGCGGCGAAGTTCTTTCCGCGTTTACCCCGTTAGAAAAAGCCACTGACAGGAGTTAGTGGCTTTTTCTAACGGGGTAAAATTCCATTTTTTTTTTGCATTTTTGCATATTATAGTATAAAATATTATTTATAATATTAAACTTCTTTATAATACCCTTTTCGCGCGAAAAAGGAGGCGCAAATGGAAAAAGATGTATTTGTATTTGAGAAAAACAAGTATCAGGACGTGAAGGTCCGTATTTCAGAGTACCAGGGCAATGATGTCATAGACATCAGGATCTGGACCCAGCCTCCTCAGGGAGATGAGAAGGTGCCTACCGGGAAAGGAATAAACATAAACGTAAGACTTTTTCCGAAGCTCAAAGAAGCCGTGGAAAGCCTGGAAAAAGATCTGAAAGGAGCGAATTTGCTATAAGGCAGTTCCCTTTAAAAAAGGTCAGAAACAGCTGTTATTCGACCCATAATAGGAAGTCCTCGAGAATATGATGTATCACGAAAAAAGACGTTTCATAAGACATTTGCTCGTAAATCCTCTTGAATTTCAGGTTTCAGAAGAAAAGGAGTTTGAAAAGTCGGAGACTTTAGATGTAAGCGAAGGTGGTCTTCTCTTCGTTTCAAAGAATGACGTGCCTGCAGGGACCCTTATAAAGCTTCAGATGCCTCTTTACGACAAGATCTTCAAAGTGAAGGCAAAAGTGATGCATACAGAAAAAGATACTGCTACGGGGTTATACAGGATAGGAGTCACTTTCGTTAATTACACGGATGCTTTTAAGGTCAAATTGATAGAGCAGATCTATTTGATCGAGGAATACCGTGTTCTGAGGTCCCTCCAGATGGAGAAGGAAATGACGATGCAGGAGGCCTCCAAGGAATGGATAAAAAGATATTCAGAGAGGTTTGAAAAGCTTTACTGGTAGATAGAACCCATTTCATAACCCCGTTCTACTGCGGCTGGCTGCAAAACCCATTGACCGCGTTTTCGGGGCAAAATGTCCTCAACGTAGCGCACCGGCTACGTTTCCGGGCATTTTGCCCCTCCGGCCTTGTCAATGGCTTTTTCGCTCAGCCTCGTAACGAACGGGGTTATGAAATGGGTTCTAAGCTTATTGATAATGGAGACCTGATGACCCGGGCAAGCGCCCGGGTTTTTTGTCTTTACATGTTAGAACTCATTTCATAACCCCGTTCCGACAGAAAGGAACCCGGCCAGTTCAAATTGCCCGGTGTGGAATGAATCGGTCCGAAGAAAAACTGCAAAAAGTTTCTTCCTTCTACTTTTTTTAAGCCCCTACATTATGTATTATAGTAATCTCTAATAACTATATGATGTGGGCTTTCTAAACAATTTTAAAATGTTTGCAAAATAGTATTGACAACTTATATATAGTTGTGTATACTCTCTAATTGGAGTGGAATAAAGTGGAGGAAAGTGGAATGTTTTACGGAGAATATTTACATAAACTTGATAAAAAA
>JAYEOV010000053.1:0-28227 GCA_034723315.1 Candidatus Omnitrophota bacterium
CACTGTCATTTAAGAAACGGTTAATCTTAACTGATTTATTAACAAATGATTTAAATCCGGGAACAGGTCTGTCTGAGAATTGTTTATCTACATCCTCAATCCAACCTTTTTCTCCTTCGTGTGCTAAAACCTGACATTCTGTAATGTCTTTAATACTTCTGGCAGAGCCGATATGGTCAGGGTGTGAGTGTGTTAAAATTAAAGTTGTTATGTTATTTTTAGAATATCCATTTTTTTCAACATAATTTAGGATTTTATCCTTAGAATCTGCTATGCCACTATCAATTAGATATACATTTTCATTTCCAAAAACAACAAAAGAATAAACAAATCTTTCAATTTTTAATTCAGGATGAACAGGAATAAAAAAAGTGTGTTTTAATGCATGAATTTGTTCCGTAATTTTCATTATTGCTTCCATTCTATTCTATGATTAAAGCTTTAGATTTTACCGAATTTATTCTTAAATGTTTTATTTCATTGTATTCTTCTGATTGAAAACAATTCTGTAATTTATCTTTGCTTTCAAATTCAATTAGAATCATACGTTTTAAATCCCAATCCCCTGCCATAGGCTGCAATTGTTCTGACTTGAAAACATATTTACCACCAAATTTAAGAATGATGGGTGCAGCTTTTTTAATATACTCCTGATATATTTTAGCATCATTAATTTCATTTATTTCAGCTAAAAAATATACTGACATAATTTTCTTTTCTTATTATTTTGTATAAAGTTAAAGCTAAGCCGCCATTTTCCGCAGAGCAAAGCGGCGCGGAAAATGGTCGGCTTCAGCGCCTTGTTAGGCTTATTTTTCGAGTGGTTTGTGACAAAACCACCAGTCATATCCTTCAAATTCCTTCAGCCTTTTTTGGGCAGTCTGTTCATCTTTTGCCGGTGGAATAATAATACGGTCACCTATCAATTCATTGTTTGGCCATCCTGCCGGTACAGCGCCTTGTTTATCTGATATTTGAAGTGCTTTAACTGCTCGAACAACTTCATCCATGTTTCGGCCAACTTCTTGCGGATAGTACATTATTAGACGAACTTTACTTGCCGGATCAACGATGAATACTGCCCGGACAGTGTTTGTTCCTTTACCTGGATGCAACATTCCAAGTTTCAAGGCAATGGAATCATTTGCTGCAACAATCGGGAATTTAATCTCAACATCAAGTTTTTCTTTTATCCATTGAACCCATTTGATATGAGAGAATACTTGATCGATGGACATCCCAATCAATTGACATTTAAGCTTATTAAATTCATCATATCTCTTTTGAAATGCGACAAATTCTGTTGTGCAAACCGGGGTAAAATCCGCAGGATGACTAAACAGCACAAACCATTTCCCTTTCAGGTCACCAGGAATATTCATTGGCCCATGTGTCGTTTGAACCTTCAGCTCTGGGAAGTCATCTCCCAATAACGGCATGTTGATCTTTGTTTCTTCCATTTTGTTCCTCTTTTCTTTTGGTTAATTGTTTATTATGCCTAACATTCAATGGACGAACTTCTTATTTTCGGATGTTTTTTCTCTAACGCATTCAGAATATCATATATTTAAAAACCACGCAATAACTAAATCAAAAGATATAAATCTTATTTTGAGCATAGGTTTACAATAATCTGGAATAAAAAATTCACCTTGATTGATGTTCGTAATTCTATTATAATAACAAAAAATACGAAGTGCGTATAATATGGTTATTTTGCCAGAACGGAGTATTTCTATGTTTATCAAAATGTTACCAGAATTCCAAAAATTCTTATCTTCTCGCAGACTTGTTTCGGAAAAGAATGTTTCCTACTATGCTTACTGGGTAACCAAATTCCTGGCTTTTTCAAACAACAAGCGAGACCTGAGTCAAGATTTGCAAATTAGAGAGTTTTTGAACCACCTAAGGGCTCAAAAAGATATTGCTGACTGGCAAGTCCAGCAGGCAGAACAGGCTTTACAGTTATATATAGAAAATTTCTTAAATGACGATACTTCAAAATCAAGATCTTTTTCCAGTTCTTTACAAAAAGAAAAAACACACTATGATTTCTCAGAAACCCTCAGTAAAACGCGCGAAGCGATACGCATTAAGCACTATTCTTACAAAACGGAACGTTCTTATATTGACTGGGTCAAAAGGTTTTATGATTATACCCTGAACGTGGAAAAGAAGGATGTCCACACTTACGGGTTAGATTCGAGTGATATAAGAAATTTTTTAAGTCATTTAGCCGTCAAAAAGCGTGTTTCCTCTTCTACGCAAAATCAGGCGTTCAATGCTCTTCTGTTTTTATTCCGGGACGTGCTTAAAATAGAACTTGGCGATCTCAGCAAAACAGTCAGGGCAAAACGTGGTGTCAAGTTGCCGGTTGTTTTAAGTGTTGAAGAGGTCCAGGAGTTATTCAAACATGTAAAAGGAAAAAACCTGCTTATTTTGCAATTATTGTACGGTTCAGGACTTCGTCTCATGGAAGTAGCGCGTTTAAGAATTAAAGATATCGATTTTGATTCCAACCTGATATTTGTCAGAAGCGGCAAACAGGATAAAGACCGTTCTACAATGCTTCCTCAATACGTAAAAAATAAGCTGCGTTTACACTTGCAAGAAGTAAAATCGCTGCATGAGAAAGACCTTGAAGCAGGCTATGGAGAAGTATATTTACCTGACGCACTCGAGCGCAAATATCCCAATGCCGCAAAAGACTGGTGCTGGCAATATGTTTTTCCCGCGGTAAATCTTTCAGTTGATCCGCGCAGCGGGAAAGTACGACGGCATCATACAGGCGAAAAATCTATCCAAAATTCCGTGAAAACTGCGGCACAAAAAGCAGGTATTGCCAAACATGTAACTGTTCATACTCTAAGACATAGTTTCGCAACCCATCTTTTAATAAACGGAGTTAATATAAGAGAAATCCAGGAACTTTTGGGACATAAAAATGTTGAGACGACGATGATCTACACTCATGTGCTGAGAAATATGGCTAATGTTCCTAAAAGCCCGCTTGATAACATTTACGCAGATAACACACTATCTACAATATAAGTATTAAATACGCGTAATGCGCAATGGATAGCCTGACACCCGGCACCCAATTACGTATTGTCGCCGGGGCGCAATTATGTTACAGTAACGAATATGCTGAAAAAACTTAAAAAAGATATAAACAGGGAACTGCGCGCTTTCCTTAAAGATCCCGGGATAGTCCCGGGGAAAAATCCGATATTTGGGCTTCTGTACAGCGGCATCCGGGATTTCGTCCAGCGGGGCGGGAAACGGATACGCCCACTCCTTATGCTTATAAGCTACCAGGGATATTCGAAGAGAAGGCATCCGGACTATAAAAAACTCATCCGTTCCTCCCTGTCCCTGGAACTCCTGCACGACTTTTTTCTTATACATGACGACGTCATTGATAGATCCGATCTTCGCCGGGGAAAACCCACTCTGCACAGGGTGTTCAACAGCCGATTGTCCAGAAAGGCCAAAGATGAGATCGGCCCGAACCTGAGCATAGCGGCAGGCGATACTTTATTCGCAATGGCCGTAAGCGCCCTCCTCTCTTCCGACGAACCGCCTTCCCGCAAGGAAAAAGCGCTTGAGGAATTCGTCAGGGCCGCCGCTTCCACCGGAACAGGCGAATTTATCGATATCCTCGGCAATATAAAGAAGATAGAAAATGTCACTGAAAAGGACGTCTTTCTCACTTACACCCTGAAAACGGCAAGATATACCTTTGAATGCCCGCTGCTTACGGGCGGCATACTTGCCGGGGCGCAAAAGAAAGAACTGAAAAAGCTTTCCGCGCTCGGCCTGGCCCTCGGGCACGCTTTCCAGATACAGGACGACCTTCTTGACATATTCTCATCGAGCAAAGAGACAGGCAAACCCGTCCTCTCGGACCTTAACGAATCCAAGAAGACCCTTCTCGTATGGAAAACATACACATCGCTCAGGGGCAAAGACAAAAAGCTTCTCAAACATCTCCTGGAGAAAAAAAAGAAGACCTACAGCGATCTGCTCAGGTTTCGAAAGCTGATAAAAGAAACCGGCGCGCATGAATACTGTCTGAAAAAGACAAAGTCGATGCTCCTGGAAGCCGACGCCACGATCGGAAAGCTGCGCATGAAAAAGAAATATAAAGCGGCTTTGAAAGAACTGGTCCGGTCGATATTCTCGAAGATCGGTTAGCGGTGGTCTGTTATCTGTTATCGGTTATCGATGATACGAGATACCCAAAGCGCCTGATCTTGAATTTGATATGAAGATAGATATAGCTAAAAGTTCGGGGTTCTGTTTCGGCGTCAGAAGGGCCATAGAAAAGGCGAACGGCCTGGCCGGCAGGAAAAGAGAAGTCTACGTCCTCGGCGACATCGTCCATAACAGTTTTGTCGTCCGCGAACTGGAAGAAAAAGGCATTAAGAAGCTAAGAAAGATCAGGCCTGCCGGGAACTCCACGCTTATCATCAGGGCGCATGGCGCCCCGAAAAAGGTGTTCGAGCGCGCCAAGAGCTGCGGTTTCAGAGTGGTTGACGCGACCTGTCCCATGGTCAAAGATATCTACAGGATCGCCCGGAAACTTGAGAAGAACAACACGATAATAATAATCGGGGATACGGGGCATGACGAGGTCAAAGGCATCGCGGGACAACTCAAAAAAAGACCTGTAACGATAGAGTCCCCGCGCGATATTCCCGTTAAAAGGCTCAAGCGCGTGAAAAAAGCAGCCGTGATAACCCAATCGACCCAGTCGCTGGACAACATCAACAGGATACTGGAACGCCTTGAGAAGATCATACCCCGCGTAAAACTCTACAATACGACGTGCAGGACGACCAGGGTGAAACAGCGGGAGATCAAATCCCTGCCCCAAAGGAACGATCTTGTCCTTATCATCGGTTCAAAGACGAGCGCCAACACGAAAAGACTTTACCAGATATCAAAAGGCATAAACAAAAATACCCGCTGGATAGAAAGCGTGAAGGATCTCAAAAGCGCCTGGTTCAAAAAGATCAAGAAAGTGGGTATCATGGCCGGGGCGTCCACCCCTGACTATATAACCGGGGAAGTCGTAGATAAACTGAGCAGCGAAGCGACGAAGGATCTCAAGAGAAATAAACAATGGAAAAATGCCTGCCCGGGATAAAACCATCCCCGATATTAGAGAAAGTCAGATGCGGCTTGTCGCCTGAAGAAGTATACGCTCATTTCGCGCGTATCCCCGAGACATCCCTCCTGAACAGCTCTTTGGAAACGGACGCGGGCAGATATTCTTTCCTGGGGATCGAGCCGTTCCTCGTCTTAAGCGGCATAAACAACGAGACCGGTATCCATTTCAACGGGTATACGTTCAGGAAAAACGGCGACCCTTTCGAATGTCTGAGAACCGTTCTTGCTCCATACAGGACTTTCAACAAAACGGAACTGCCCTTTATCTCGGGAGGCATCGGTTATTTCTCGTATGACCTCAAGAACGTGCTGGAAGACCTGCCCCGGAAAGCAAAGAACGACCTGAATATCCCCGAGATATATTTTGTCCTCTACCGGGCCATTATCATATTTGACAGATCAGACCCCGGCCATGTTCTGATAAGCGCCCTGGATATGGATCATTCTTCTTATAAGAAAGCTTCCGTTCTCATCAACGAGATCAAGAAAGCCCTAAGATCGTCCCCCCCGGTCCCGGGACCGGATCGGCCCGCTTCAGGTTATGAACCGTCCAGGCCGCGGTTCGAATCGAATTTCACAAAGGCCGGATACATCCGCGCTATAGAAAAGGCCCTGGAGCATATCCGCGCGGGCGATATTTACCAGGCATGCCTTTCACAAAGGTTCAAGACCGAATGGCCTCTCACACCTTACGAGCTGTATTTTAAACTGAACAGTATAAATCCCGCTCCTTTCAGCGCGTATCTGAACTTCGGGGACGCCCCGGTGATCTCGTCCTCTCCCGAACTTTTCCTCAGACGGCGCGGTAACAGCGTCGAAACAAGACCCATGAAAGGCACCCGCCCGCGCGGAAGCACCCCTGAAGAAGATATCATGTTCAAGAAGGAACTGGAGAAAAGCCGGAAAGATATCTCGGAACTCCTGATGATAGTAGACCTTGAAAGGAACGACCTCGGGAAAATATCCGTTCCGGGATCGGTCAAAGTGGTTGAACACAGAAGGATAGAGCCCTATCCCGCCGTGTTCCAGACGATCGCCGTTATCAAGGCCGAACCTGTCAGCGGCATCGACAACATTGACATAATAAAAGCCGCATTCCCGGGAGGGTCGATATCCGGCTGCCCGAAGATACGCGCCATGGAAATACTGGACGAACTTGAACCCACCGCGAGGAACGTTTACACCGGGGCTATCGGTTATATAAGTTTTCATGACACGATGGACCTGAACATCGCGATCCGCACGATGATAGTGAAGGGCAAAGATATCTATTTCCAGGCAGGAGGGGGGATAGTCGCCGATTCCGACCCGGAATCGGAGTATGAAGAGACACTCGTCAAGGCCCGGGCGCTCATGGAAAGCCTTTCTTCATAGTTCAGAAAAAATGGGGATCCGGAAAAACGGGGATAATTTCTGGTCAGTTCCATGTAATCTGCTCCGGCTATCGTGACCCAGCCTTTACAAGTTTCAGGTTCATCCTGCGGGCGTTTTCTTTTATTGATCTTACCTCTTCCCATTCCGAGAGAGGAAAGGAAGGGAAAACGCTGTTGTTTTGAAGAAGCGGTTCTTCAAAAGTGTCCCTGAAATCCTCAGCCATGAACGTCCCCGGTACCGGGGAAAATTCACTCAGGGATATTTTAGCGCCTAAAGAATTCGTAAAATTGATACTTTCCTTAATATCATCCAGGTCACTTCCCGGGGCGCCTAACATCAAATATACGGTATATTCGCCTTTCCGGTACCCCGCCGCGAGAAGATCCCCGACCGCTGTTTCAACTTCTTTTCTTGTCACCTTCCTGTGCCAGAGCTTTCCCTTCTTATCATCCGCGGTTTCAAGACTCAATACCGGATTGACGAAGTTCGCCTTTTTAAGCAGTCGGGCCGTTCCGGGAGTAATAAATCTGGCGTGAAGACCGTTCGGGGTAAAGAAATTGACCTTCATACCCGACCTGATCGTTCTCTCCAGATAGCGTTCCAGGTAATCAGGGGCATATAAAAGCGCGTTGTCGTAGAAAGCGAAATTCCTTAGCCCTCTTTCGTAAAGCCCTTCTATCTCCTCAAAGGCCCTGTCTTCATTCTTTAAAATGAAATCCGGTTCCAGAATCTCCTGGGCGCAGTAGGCACAGTTAAAAGGACATCCGAGAGACAACCTCAAAACCCCGTAGCCGGGGGCCGCGTACCAGAGGTAATCAACCGGCTCGTCCAGAATGTTCTGGAAAGAGAAATCGCACCCCTGTCCCAGTATCGAAGAAAGCCTGTCCAGCTCCTTGTTCCTTATAACATGATCGGCCCCGCTGTTCTCCAGGGCGTGTTCATAAGAAAGCGTCGCGTACGGGCCTCCTAATATTATCGGGGTACCGGTATACTTTTCTCTAAGTATACTTATCGCCTCAAAAACGCCCGGATACCAGTAGGTCATGCCCGAAGAAACGAATATCATGTCCACGGCGGTCTCCGGAAGTGTCTTTTTAAAGATCTCAAACGGCAGGCCGTAACGTTTATACTTCCGCGGGATATCCTTTAAACATTCCGGTTTTTCTATCTCTTCGGCAAGGAATTTTCCCGTCCCGTCAGGGAGGTCTCTGACCTTTCCGGTCATTAAAGGGTGGTGCCGGTCCAGCGCGTCCACAAAAAAAACGTCAAAACCGGCCTTTTTGAGTATTGAAGATATCTTCAGAAGCCCCCAGGGCTTGAGCCAGAGGTCGTAAGCCGCGAAATCGCAGATCCAGGGGTTAATAAGGAGGATTTTTTTCAAAACTTAACGCCCTTCGGGCGAACTTTTCACCTATCCCGTAGGAGCGGCCTCTGGCCGCGAACAAAATTATCACCATGGGTTCGCCGCCGGCCTGTCCCGAGCGAAGCCGAGGGGAGGCGGCTCCTACGGCTTTGGTTAATGTGTTCTCAAAAAGAAATTCCTGCTATATTGAATTAAACGGGGATTTGTGATCAGTGACGGGTGTCAATGATCAGTTCATCTATCGGTCTTTTCGGAACGTGGTGGACATCTTTTTCATCACGGTAATACTTTATACTGCCGCCGGTTCCCGCGTCTTCCAATACCACTTTTTCAGCCGGTTTCCCGAGAGCTATAACCAGCAATATGCCGTAGCGCTCAGGGATGTTAAGATCTTTTCTCAGCGCACCCCTGTCAACGGAACCCATGATGCATCCTCCAAGACCTTTTTCAACCGCGCCCAGGAGAATACTCTGCGCGGCGATGCCGTGATCACAACCAAATTCCCGCGCTATCCGCTCATCACCAAGAATTATAATATAGGCCGCCGGGCGCTCCCCTTTCTCAGGACCTTTCCAGTCCTTCAGGTCCAGGGCCCATCCAAGGCTGGAAAAGATCAGACTGTTCTTTTCGGGAGAACAGGACAGTATGAACTTGAGGGCCTGCCGATTCCTCGCGGACGGCGAAACCCGGGCAAGTCCCACCAGTTCCCGGAGGATGCCTTCTTCGATCCCAAAGCTCTCATCAAACCTTCTGTAACTCCTGGACTTTCTGATCAGATCTTCAAGCATTGAAAAACTCCCGCGTTCTTACGCTCCTCCTGCCCTACCTCTCCAGTGATAACCTGTGCGAAAGAAGCACTTTCCTGCAGGTGCAGTAATCCCCGAGGTGACAAAGGGCAAGTTTTTCGGAGACGAATTTGAAATATTCAACTTCTTTACCCATTACACCCGTCCCGACCGTGATATGCGGGGTATAGTTCTCAAAACTGGAATCGACCGGGAACTTTCTTATATAATCAAGGGTCAGGCCGTTTACCTCCTCGCCCCTTTCTCGGCATATCATTCCCTCTGTTATCTTATAATTGAAGAAGGGCGATAACCTTATCATAATTATCTCGTGCAACAGCTCGATATCCCTGTTCTTTTCGATCCTGAACCAGGCTTTGCCCCCGCCCGCCGAAGGGACCACTTTAAATTCTACCGGGGAAAAACTGGCCGCGATACCTTTAAGTATGCCGTCGATATTACCAATCTCCCCTTCCTTGACACAACCCATCGCAAGGGTAACGTGGGGGAGACACTTTTCCATGTCCAGGACGATATCATTGTTACCCGTTTCCACGAGTTCCTGGTTCATCCGGACCGCTTTTTCGATCACATCCGCCGGCGGCAATAATACTACATCGACTGCGATCATAATACCTCGTATTCAGTATTGCGTATGTAAGAACTTAGCCGGCCTTCGGCCGGAACTTTTCACCTGTCCCGTAGGAGCGGCCTCCAGGCCGCGAACAAAATTATTACCATGGGTTCGCCGCCTGAGGCGGCTCCTACGGCTTTGGTTATTGAAATTCCGTTACAAAAATATATTCCGGGGACATGCTTGGGCGAACCCTCGTGTCGTCTACAGCAGGCGTGTCCCCAGAACTTCACAACCGCTAACCGATAACTGATAACCGATAACCGATAACGGTAATCTATGCTTCGAACATCCCTGTTTTTTTAGAAACATGTACGAGAATATATCCGATGACCGTTCCGAGAACCGCACCCGCGACCACGTCCAAAGGGTAATGAACCCCGAGATATATCCTTGAGACCGCGACGGCGGCCGCCGCCGAATAAAATATATACCATCTTCTGAAACATTTTGTCATTATCAAAGCCGTAAAAAAAGCAACTGTCGCATGTCCGGACGGGAACGAAGGCCCGTCCACGCTGATAAGAGCGGTCACACCTTCCAGGACCATAAAAGGACGCGGCCTCTCCACCAGGTCCTTCAGGGCATGGACCGTATAGTATGAAAATAGCAGACCCGCCATAAGAAGGATGCCCGAGATCCTGATCCGCTTTTTTCGGATGAAAAGAAAGATAACCGCGATAAGAAAAAGTATCTTACTGTTCCCGAGTTCAGTAACGCAGGGCATCAGAACATCAAGAACGGCATTATGACACGTTTTGCTGAAAAAATAGAATACTGCCGTATCAATATTGATCATAATTATCCCCGTTCAAGAAGTATTTCGTATCTCGTATGTAAAAATATATTCTGGGAACATGCCTGGGCGCGCCCTCATGGCATCTACAACAGGCGTGTCCCCAGAACTTCAGCATGGAAAATAACGATTCACGAACCACGATTCACGAACGACGTATCACGTATTGCGTATCGCGTATCGCGTATAACCGACAACCGACAACCGATCACCAGACTGTTCTTTATCCTCAGCCCATTCTCATGTGCTCTCTTATTATTTCTGAAAGTTCTTCCGGTGATCCGAGTTCCACAATACCCGGGATCTCCCAGGCCCCGAGACCGTAAACGCTCTTACCGGCGTTCAAGGCCGCTCCTATTTCCGTAAGCGTGCCGTATTCTCCGGGAAGGGCAACTACCAGATCGGCCGTTCCCGCGACCAGCATGTTCCTCGAATAACCCATACCCGTAGCCAGAACGATATCCGTAAAATCGTTGGCGTCTTCCTTTCTCTGGCCCGGGATCATCCCGACAGTAAGCCCTCCGGCCTTTTTAGCGCCCCTGCACGCGGCTTCCATTATTCCTCCAAGTCCTCCGCAAACCAGGACCGCGCCTTCGGCTGCGATCACGGCACCCGTTCTCTCCGCGAGGTCCGATACGGTTTCATCGCATTTATGTCCGCCGATCACGGATACCAGAAATTTTTTATCCGACATATCCCTCTCCTCTATAGCCCGATATTTTCCAGGAAAAGATGGACCCTTCTCTTGAATTCTTCCTCATATATGAAAATAGCATCGTTGTGTCCGCCGCGCATGCGATAGAACTCTTTCGGTTCCGCGGCCTGTTCAAAAAGTCTTTCACCGTGACGAAAAGGGACTATTTCGTCTTCCTCGCTGTGTATTATCAGTTTCGGCACGTCAAGATCGCCTATCCTGGAGAACGTATCGTATTTCATAGTGACAAAGTGCTTTACCGGCAGAAACGGATAAAGTTCTCCTGCCATATCAGCAGTCGAAGTAAAGGCACTGTTCGATATCACGGCGCGAATATCAGCCTTCAACGCCAGGTGCACAGCAACAGACCCGCCAAGAGATTTTCCGTAAACTATGACCCTGTTTTTATCCACATCCTCTCTTGAAAGAAGATATTCGTATGCCGCCCGGGCATCCAGGTACGTCCCCTGTTCGGACGGACGGCCCCCGCTCCTTCCGTAACCCCTGTAATCGAATACGAACACATTAAGTCCCAGTTCGTTGAATATCCTTATAATATCAAGCCTGTGGCCTATATTCCCGGCATTGCCGTGGCAGATGATGAGGGTTCCCCTGGGATCCTTTGCTGGTATGAACCATCCGTTCAGCCTGACCCCATCAGCGGCCCTGAAATGAACGTCCTCAAACGGAAGGAGAATATCGTCAGGGTTGTATTCTACGGTTCTCCTTGGAAAGAATATACTGCTTCTCTCGAACCACCGGGCATAGAAAACGACAAATCCGACTAAAATTCCAAAAGCTAAAATGCCGTACATAATTCTTTTTACCATTTCCATGTAAATATTATACCATCTACTATTTCTTTTACCATGCGCGCGATCGCCGGTGATGCTGTCAGGCCCGGTGACTCAATGCCCATCAGATTGATAAACCCTTCAAATCCCGCTTCGTTCTCGTGTCTTATGACAAAATCCCTGAAACCCTCGCCCGGGCCCTGGAGTTTTGCCCTGATGCCGGAAGTATCAACGGAAAGGTCCTCTCTCTCCAGGAAAGGCAGAAAACCTTTCATGCTCTCAAAAAAGAAATCCAGCTTTCCCGGATCCAATGAATAATCCACCTCTCTGGAACCGAGATACTCGGCATCCGGCCCCAGCCTCATACCTCCAGAAAGGTCCGGTGTCACGTGGATACCGAGACTGCTGTCATCCGGCCCGGATACCGGGTAGACAAGCATCTTCACGAGAAGGTTCTTCCTGTTACCTACACGGAAATACTCGCCCTTGCAGTACGAAAGGGTGTACTCGTCATTGTCTATCCCCGCCATCTTTGATATCTCATCCGAGTTCAGGCCGGCGCAATTAATAATGATGCGGCTGAAAAACTCATAATTCTCTCCGCTTTCGCTGATAACGGAAACGCGGTAGCCATCCCCGAGCTTCTCTATTCCCCTGACTTCCGCATCGTAGATTATATCCGCCCCGCCCGCTTTCGCCCTGGCGAGGAAATACTCCATCAGCGAATGAGAATCTATTATCCCCGTCATCGGCAGGTATATAGCCCGGACGCCTTTGATGTTGGGCTCGAACTCCGCAACCTCTTCTTTTGTAAGCATGCTCAGGCCTTCCAGCCCGTTCGCAAGACCGTTCTGGAAAAGCTCTTCCAGGGGGCTGATCTCTGAATCGTCCCTGGCTACGATCAGCTTCCCGAGTTTACTGTAAGGGATGCCTTCCGCCCGGCAGAGATCATAAAGCGACCTGTTGCCTTCGATACAGGTCCGTTTTTTCAGGGAATCCCGGGGGTAATATATGCCCGAATGGATGACCTCGCTGTTGCGGGAACTGGATTCCTGGCCGAAGGACCCGTTTTTCTCGAAAATGTAAATATCCCTGTCGTCCCCTGCTATGGAAGCAGCGACGGCCAGGCCTATGACTCCTCCGCCTATTATCGTAATGTCTATTTTTTCCACGAATATCTTATATGTTACTTAAGAGCAGGTACTGGGGGTCCGTGCTCAAACAGTTAACTTCTACAAACATTTGGGGTCACCCCGTTTCTCGCCAGACTTCCCGGCCGGGAACCGGTTTTCTCGACTTTATACCTGGAATTATTATATAATAAACCCGTGAACACACAAATACTCTTTTCGGTAATAATACCGACCTTCAACAGGAAAGCCTTTCTTGAAACTGCGGTGAATTCCGTGCTGGAGCAAACCTGCCGTGATCTCGAGCTTATCGTGATCGATGACGGCTCCACTGACTCCAGCGGGGATATGGTCCTATCACATGATGACCCGAGAATAATCTATATTTACCAAACGAACAGCGGTGTCTCAAACGCACGTAACAGGGGACTCCGGGAAGCAAAAGGCGGTTTCATAGCATTCCTGGATTCCGACGACCGCTGGGTCCCGGAAAAACTTGAAAAGACCGTAAAATACATAAAGGCTTACCCGGACATCAGGATATTTCACACGGAAGAGGTCTGGTATCGCGGTGGAAAACTTTTGAACCAGAAAGAAAAACACAAAAAGCCTTCCGGCCGTGTCTACAAAAACTCTCTCCCTCTCTGCTGTATCAGTATCTCCACAGCGGTGCTGAAAAAAGACGTTTTTGACTCAGTCGGGAAGTTTGACGAAAACATGCAGGCATGCGAGGACTATGATCTCTGGCTGCGGGCCACGAATAGATACGAAGTAAAACTCATACCTGAATACCTGACGGTAAAAGACGGCGGCAGGCCAGACCAGCTCACTCAAAAGGTGTGGGGTCTGGACCGTTTCAGGATAAAAGCGCTCGAGAAAATGCTCACATCCGGCCTTCTTGAGTCCGGCGATCACAAGGTCACACTTGAAGAATTTGAGAAAAAATGCGAAATATTCGCCGCGGGGTGTGAGAAAAGAGGAAAATCCAAAGAAGCAAAATACTATAAAGCCCTGCCTGAACAATTTCCCCGGTCATAATTGGGAACGCCCCAGATTATTTCGAGATCTTTAAAGGGTCTGACCCCGGATTCCAGTCCAGCGTGCTGATAGGATAAGGTATGACGATACCCTCCTCGTTAAACCTCTTGTGAAGGCGCTTGATGAACTCGTGCTTGAGAAGATAGCCTTCAACAAATTCCCTGGCGCGTAATATGACGGTGAAATCTATGCTGAAATCGTTGAAGGTATGATATCGTATGAACGGTTTGAATCCGGGAACACCGCCCTCTACCTTCTTCAGCGCTTCTTCCGCCACTTCAATAGTGACCTTTTCAACGTGTTCCAGGTCGGAATCATAATGGACCCCAACCTGGACCAGGATAGAGATCTCCTTTTCGGGGTAATAATAATTCAAGACCCTTGAACTGACCAGAACCTTATTCGGGATCACAACGGTATTATTGGGGAGCATCCTTACCCATGTCGAACGCCAGCCTATCTTCTTTACGTATCCCTCCTCGCCCGATTCCAGTTTGATGAACTGTCCGACTTTGATCGGCTTGTCCACGACCAGTTGGATGCCGGAGAAGAAATTCTCCAGTGTCGGCTGGAGAGCCAGAGCGATCGCCAGGGAACCCACCCCGAGGGACGCCAGAAGAGGCGTTATCGAAACACCGAAACTGTCCATAAGGATCAGGACGCCAAGACCCATGACTACCAGCCTGAGGGCCATATGGATCATGCCGCTCGTGCCCCTTAGAAGGGCGTACTTATGGGAATAATTCTCGACGATACCCTTGAAAAGCCTGTCCAGGAAGATAATGACGGCTATGACGGCAGTGGCCTTGAAGACAATATCGACGAACGCCAGAAGCTCGCTGCCTGTGCCGAACTCAAAAATATTATCCAGTACGAAAACACCGCTCACAAAGATAAGGAGGACCAGCGGAAGGTCCAGAGCGTATATCAGGGTGTCATCTATCTTATTCGCGGTCCTTTCGCAAAAACTCCTGATCCTGGTAAAAAGGAACTTCTTGAGAAGCAGGAACACCGTGACCCACACAAAATAAAGGACGGGTATGTACATCGCGGGAGAAATGTTAAATCCAAAAACTTTTAAACCTTCCATTTGCACCAGCCATTTTTACCGAAAATCAGTACTCAGAGTGATCGGTTATCGGTGATCGGTGATCAGTTATCTGTTATCAGTTATCGGTTATCTGTTATCTGTATACGAGATACGCGATACCCATCTTGTCCAATACGCGATACGTGATACTCAATACCCATAGCGAGCAAACTCGTTCAATACGATATTATCACGCTTTCCCCGCGCTGCCGAGGACGTTCTCGTTCTTGTGCTTGTACATCCTGATGAGCTCTTCGCGCGCCGGCCCGAGGTATTTTCTCGGATCGAACTCCTTTGGCTGCGTCGCAAGGACCTCGCGGATCTTAGCCGTCATGGCAAGCCGGCCGTCACTGTCGATATTGATCTTACATACCGCGTACTGCGCGGCCCTGCGAAGCTGGTCCTCCGGGACGCCGCACGTGTTCTCCAGATTCCCGCCGTAGGTGTTTATCATATCAATGTATTCGGGGATCACGGAACTGGCGCCGTGCAGGACTATGGAAAAACCGGGCAACCTCTTCTCAACCTCTTCAAGGATATCGAATCTCAAAGGCGGCGGCGACTCCCCGGGCGCTACCTTGAACTTATAAGCGCCGTGTGAAGTGCCGATAGAAATTGCCAGGCTGTCCACACCTGTCTTTGAGACGAACTCCTCGACTTCTTCGGGTTTTGTATAGTGCGTCCGTTCATGGCTCACCTCGTCCTCGATCCCCGCCAGGACGCCGAGCTCGCCCTCCACGGTAACATCGTGCTGATGGGCGTAATCGACCACTTTCTTCGTAAGCGCCATATTCTCCTCGAACGAGAGCGCGGAGCCGTCTATCATTACGGAAGAGAAACCCGATTCCACACAGGATACGCAGAGTTCGTAGGAATCCCCGTGGTCCAGGTGCAAAGCGACCGGGATATTCGAGCCCGCATCCTTGATCACCGCCATGGCCCCCTCGGCCAGATACCTCAGGAGCACCTGGTTGGCGTATTTCCTCGCCCCGGCGGACACCTGAAGAACAACAGGAGAATCAGTCTCTACGCAGGCCGTGATGATAGCCTGGAGCTGCTCCATGTTGTTAAAATTATACCCGGGGATCGCGTATTTGCCGTCGATCGCTTTAGCGTACATCCCTTTCGTATTCGCAAGTCCAAGGTCTTTGTAACTGTGCATAATTCGTTTCCTTTCACTTGTTATTGGATCAGAGTAATGCCTGCCGGAACAAAAAATTATTCTAGCAAGTTTTGTTCACAATACAAAGGAAAAAATCCATTATCCCAGACTGATATCCTTACCCCTCGTGTACCTGAGCGTCCCTTTCCCGTCATGACGTTTCAGGTCCTTGATCACCTCCCGGGCAAGGTTGAAAGTCTTACGTTTGGGAAGCCCGGGGAACATATTGACGTCCACTATATATAAGTTCTGGAGCGAACTATCTACTATCACGTCTATCCCCGCAAATTTGATATCAAGTGTCTTCATGGCCTTTTTAACTATTTTTTTGACCTTTTCCTGGAGCTTTTCCGGTATTATTTCCAGAATACCCGGATCCCCGTACCCCCCCTGGGAAATGTTCGTCGTCACCGAATCTATGCTGTTCCGCCTTGGATAAACATACATGACCTTATTAAGGAACCCGTAGACCCTGAAATCAACCCTCTCGTCTTTTATGCTCAAAGGCTCTATCGCTTCCTCCATGAACACGTCTTTGGAATGCAGCAACGCCCTTAAAAATCTCGAGTTACCGGTCATGTCCCGGAACTTCCACCCGTAATCCGACTTCCGGCTGATTATACGGTTGTTTTTGAAGGAAAAATTGCTCTGCCAGTTCCCCAGCTGGAGAAAAGTAATGCCTTTGCCCATGGAACCGCAGCGCGGCTTGATGAAGAATTTATGCCCTTTCTTAAGAAGTTTTTTTATATCCCTCACTCGTTTCACCTTGAACAGCGGCGGGACCACAATACCGGCTTTTGAAAGTGTCTTCATGACCGTGACCTTGTCCCTGTAAAACGAAGAGGTCATGGGGTTATTGACAAGCAGGATATCTTTTTCCGGCAGCGAATCCTTGATGATCTTTACGATCATCCTGGCGAAACGGTTGAACTTCCTGTAAAAAGTGTGATTGCCGTAAATCCCCCTGTACCGCGGGTGTTCTATATTCTTGTTCCAGTAAATAAAGGGAAAAAAGAAAAATATTATCACCTTTTCCGTTCCGATCTCAGGAATATTCCTTTTCAGAAGATCCTTATAATGGATGTTCTTAAAGTCAAAATGCGTCTTGAGGATGAACCTCCCCTCTTTTTCGAATTTCCGGTAGGTATCGAAATCCCCTTCGTCCCCTATTACCAGTATTGTAGTCCTTTTCTCTTTCTTCTTCATAGACCTAATCCAAATATTTTCCCAGGTACCTGTACCCGTCCGTGAGCTTCCCTTTTCTGGTAATGACCGCCCGGCGTATTTCCCCCGGTATGGCAGGATCGTCGGCAGTGCCGTTAGGCCCGCGCAGAGCGACCTGATACACATAATCCCTCATCAATTTTCCGAAATGTTCCGACGAATCTTTCGGCAGCTCCGCGGGAAGGTTGTCTACCGCGAGAATGGTAACACCGTCGCTCTCGTATCCCCCGGTATACTTATTATTCCCCGGATCATAAGTGAAAACAGGATCACCGGGGGTAGTGGTCCTGTCAGTGACCTCGATCGAGCCTTTTACGTCGCAGGATATATCCGTGATGAATTCAAGACGGAAATCTTTCCTCCTGTAAAGATCCCTGAGCATGGCCTTCGGCACCACTCTGGGATAACGCCTGTCCCAGTAGCTCGTATGCACCAGCATTTTCAAGTGAGGTAAATACCTGTCCAGGTTCGATTCAAAATTCCCGGGTTTTTGGAGATATTCCTCGAAATAGAAATTTCTCCCGTTCCTGGCCCGGATTTTCTCCTCCCGGAAGAAGATGACCTTGTATATCTTGTTCCGTTTATATTTCTTCCGTTCCATGAACCGGTCAAAATCCCTGGGATGTATCTCTACCGGGTCCAGCTCTTCCAGTATCTCCTGCGCTCCTTTGCTGACGTTCCCGCAACCGGTAATACCGATGATAAAAGGTGTTATTTCCCTGTTAAACCCTTTCAGCTTTATGCGCCTTCCCGTCCTGCCGATGTCTTTTTTTAGTTCATTAAGCGATGTGTATTTCCACGCGGGTTTCAGACCCGTAAACGGCGTATCAATGCCTTTCCATTTCAGCTTGGCGGCGCAATAATGCAGGCTGTCGACCATGCCGCATATTCCAGCGAATCTCCCGAAAAACACAAGTCTTTTCCCATAAAGGTCCGTTACTTTCTCATAATCGATCAGTGTCACTTTCTTTTTCAGGAATTTTTTCAAGAGCGGCATATTATGGGATTGCCCCTTTGCGGTGTGGGAAAAGATCATGTATATCTTATCGTCAAGAACGTTTTCCAGCTTAGGCTCCTTGATCCCCACGAGCACCGACGCCCTCCTGGCCGTTTTTACCACTTTTGCTCCCGCTTCCCGATATTCGTCGTCCTGGAAACCGCGCAGAGAGCTTGATTCAACTACTACCTTTATACCCTTTTCCGCAAGCCACCTTACATCGGACGGGGTCAAAGGGGTCCTTTTCTCCCATTCGTTCTTTTCTTCTCTCAAAATACCTATTACAAGATTCTTTTTCATTATTTTCCGCGGATCCTTTCCGGATCGTTAAGCGGGTCATTACCTTGCCTTACTGCGGAGATACTGATCCGCAGAGAGGGTTCAGGAAAAATCCGGCATTAACGGCTGTCTACAATATTAATACAATCCAAGCATCCGGTAAAGGAGAATTTTTCGGTAAAGAGGAACTAAAGGCAGTTCACTTGAGGGCGTTTTACCAGAACCTACATTGGGAAGAAAATTTTCACAGGATACAAGGGCGAAGTCTGAAAAGTTAATAAATTCCGGAGGGAAAACATTAGAAATGTCCCCAAACCCCTTTCAGGTGTGTCCCCTTCAGGAATGTCCCCAATTTTTACAAAAGCTTTTTTATCGCGGATTCGAAGACTTCTTTAGAGCGGTAACCCACATACTTTTCCACGATACGCCCCCGCCGGTCAATAACAAAGGTGGTTGGAATACCGCGGATCCCGCCGTAAGCCTCCGTTACCTTCTGGCCGCCGATCAGTATAGTGTAAGTTATCCCGTTAGCTCTGACAAAGGATCTCACGGTCTCCACCCCTCCGCGATCAAGGGATATACCAACCATCAAAAGTCCCTGATCCTGATACTGCTCGTGAAGGGACTGAAAATGCGGAAGCTCCAGTATGCAGGGAGGACACCATGTCGCCCAGAAATCCAGTATCACTACCTTTCCCTTCGTATCAGAAAAACGAAAAGTGTTACCGTTCAGGTCCCTGAGCGTAAAATCCGGGGCGATCGACCCGCCGCTCCCTTCGATCCGTCCCTGGCACGATAATGTTCCGGCAATAACAAAGAATAACGATATAACCGAAAGGATCAAAAGCGATTTTCTTACCTTCACGCTAATACCTCCCTGTTTTTTTTAATAAACTTCCACGGGCTCAGACCCATGGTTTTCCGGTCAGCCTGTTAAACCCCGGCTACCCGGAAAACTTGTAAACGGACTCGGGGATAAGCCGGGCCAGGACACTGAGATTATCCGTAAAAATGAGCACGCCTATCGCTATAAGAAAGATTCCCGCGACGATCTCCCCCCATCTTATGAACCGCCTGTACTTCTCAAAAAACCGCATGAAAGCCCCCACCGCGAAACCGGTAACAATAAAAGGTATGCCAAGCCCCAGCGAATAGACCGCCAGGAGAAGCATGCCCTTTAACACTGTTTTTTCCGCGGCGGCCAAAGCAAGGATCCCCGCCAGGATCGGTCCGATACAGGGCGTCCATCCGAAAGCGAAAGCCAGCCCTATCAAGAAGGCCCCGAAAAGACCCGGCCTGAATTTTTCGATCTTCAGACGTTTCTCATAATTGAGCCACTTGATGTTGAGAACGCCCGCAAGGTGAAGTCCCAGCAGCACTATGACGACTCCCGCTATCCTGGTGAATATTCTTATATTATCGGCAAGCAGCTTTCCCACGAAAGAAGCCGACGCGCCCAGGGCGATAAACACTACTGAAAATCCTATAACAAAAAAGATGGATGTCAGGCCGGCCTTCCCGATGACATTACCGCGGGCGTTACCTTTTCTCAGGTCCTCAAGGGATACCCCCGAAAGGAACGAAATATATCCAGGCACCAGCGGCAGCACGCACGGAGATAAAAAAGAAAGAACGCCCGCTGAAAAGGCAATACCAAAAGAAACCTGATCCATGTCACTTCCTCCTTCGGATCTTTTTTCTGAAGAAACCATACGCGATAAGAGCAAGAAGGATCACGCTCGCGCCTGTCCCCCAATTTCGTCCCCCCAATTTCAAGGAGATCAAGATTCTCCGGCCGGTTATACCAGGCCCTGATCGAGCATGGCGTCCGCGACCCTGACAAAACCGGCGATGTTCGCGCCGATAACATAGTTGCCCGGCTGACCGTATTCCTCAGCCGCTTCAACGCATTGCTTGTGAATAGCGATCATGATATCGTTAAGTTTCCTGTCAACTTCTTCATGTGTCCACGACATGCGCTGTGAATTCTGGCTCATCTCAAGCCCGGAAGTTGCGACACCACCGGCGTTTGCCGCTTTGCCCGGCCCGTAGAGGACCTTGTTCTTGATGAACAGTTCAACGGCTTCCGGGGTTGACGGCATGTTCGCGCCTTCGCTGACTACAAAGCAACCATTGTCAAGCAGGGTCCTGGCGTCCTTGCCGTCGATCTCGTTCTGCGTGGCGCTCGGGAACGCGCAGTCGCATTTGATACTCCAGGGGTTCTCGTTCTTTTTGAACTGGCAACCATATTTCTCCGCGTATTCCTTGATGCGGCCGCGCCTCACGTTCTTGAGCTCCATCATGTACGCGAGCTTTTCGTCGTCGATGCCGGCCTGGTCGTAGACCGTACCGTTGGAATCCGACAATGAGACGACCTTACCTCCGAGCTGGTTGACCTTCTCAACGGTGTACTGGGCGACGTTACCGGACCCGGATACCAGGACGGTCTTGCCCTTGAAGCTTTCGCCGCGCGTTTTGAGCATCTCTTCCGCGAAGTACGTCGCGCCGTAACCGGTGGCTTCCGGACGGATGAAGGAACCGCCCCAGTTCAGGGCCTTACCCGTTAAAACGCCCGTGAACTCGTTGCGAAGACGCTTATACTGCCCGAACATGTATCCGATCTCACGGCCGCCCACACCTATGTCGCCGGCGGGCACATCGGTGTCCGCGCCGATATGGCGAAAAAGTTCGCTCATGAAACTCTGGCAGAAACGCATCACTTCGTTGTCCGATTTGCCCTTGGGATCGAAGTCAGACCCGCCTTTGCCGCCGCCCATAGGGAGCGTGGTCAGGGAGTTCTTAAAGACCTGCTCGAATCCGAGGAACTTCAGGATACTCTGGTTCACGGTCGGATGAAAACGCAACCCGCCCTTGTACGGGCCGAGAGCGCTGTTGAACTCGAACCGGAACCCGCGATTGACATGGATGTTGCCCTCGTCATCCTGCCAGGGCACGCGAAACAATATCTGGCGTTCGGGCTCAACGATACGTTCCAGGATACACGCTTCCTCATACTCTTTATGTCTCTCTACTACAGGTTGGAGAGAATCAAGGACCTCCTTGACCGCCTGGAGAAATTCCGGTTCCCCGAAGTTACGTTTCTGGACCTGTTCGAACACGCGGTCCACATAATTTGATCTTCCTGCCATTTTTTTACCTCCACTGAAATTTTTGATATACTTTCATCTCCGGGTTCACATTAAGTCCTGCTTTCCCGGAAGTTATTGCCTTTCTAGACAAAAAAGGCGTTTCCTCCACTAAAAGAAGAACGCCTTTGTTCCTTGCTGATACTTCAACATATCAGTTACATAATTATCTCTAATCCCCCCCTGATAGTCAAGAGGAAAATTGGGAGCAGGGGATCGGAGAATCAGAGGATCAGGGGAACGGGGAGCGCCCTGTTTTCTCAGAGGGACAGATAGAGCACCTTGCGTATCTCTTCCTCTGTCAACTGTTCAAACTCCCCGGTCTCTCCTCTCTGCTGTATGACTTTTCTTGCCATCTTCTCAAAGTGTTCGTTCGTAATATTGATCTCGTTCAGCTTGGAAGGCAGTTCTATTGACCTGAAAAAATCTCTCGTGCGGGCGATAGCCGCTTCCGCCGCATCCTCACCCGGGTCTGTCGGTTCCATCTCCCACACGTTGGTCGCGTATTCTATAAATTTCTCATGGCCGTACTTTTCCATGACGACCTCCATGAACCCGGGCAGAAGCACCGCCAGGCCCACTCCATGACTTATATCATATATCCCGCTAAGCTCATGTTCAATCGCATGACAGGTCCAGTCGCACATGCCGCCCCTACCGACCACGCCGCACATGGCAAGCGTCGAGGCCCACATTATGTTCGCCCGCGCCTCGTAATTGTGGGGGTCCTCACATACCACGGGTCCGAACCTGATACACGTCCTCAACAGTCCTTCAGAAAGAGCGTCCTGCACTTCCTTGTGAGGGACGGGGCTGAGATAATATTCAAAAATATGCGCCATGATATCGGCCACACCAGCCGCGGTATGATATTTAGGGACCGTAAAGGTGTACACTGGATCGAGTATCGAGAACACGGGTCTCAGGGCGGGGGAACTGATGGCGACCTTTTGGCCGGTATCCTCGTTTTTGATCACGGCGTTGGGGTTCATCTCCGAACCCGACGCCGCGAGCGTAAGGACCGTCCCCACGGGTAAAGCTTTATCCGGCCTTTTTTCTGTCGTAAAGAAATCCCATACATCCCCTTCGTATTTTACGCCCGCCGCTATCGTCTTTGACGCGTCTATTACGCTGCCGCCTCCGACCGCAAGTATAAGATCGACCTTTTCTTTCCTGCAGATCTCTATTCCCTCGTAAACACTTGAAACGCAGGGATTCGGCTGGACGCCGGCAAGTTCCGCATAGTCAATGCCCGCCTTCTCTACCTGCTCAATAACCTCGGCAAAGATCCCGTTCTCTTTCACGCTGCCCCTGCCGGTCACTATCAGGAGTTTTTTGGAGCGTTTTTTCAGCTCGTCTACAAGAGACGTGACCTGCCCTTTACCAAAATATATGACAGTGGGATTATGGAAAGTAAAGTTAAGCATGTGAATACTTTGCTATACGGATCGGGGTGATCAGGGGATCGGGAGATCAGAAAAAATAGAACCGTCCCCTTTTCCCTAGAACCCATTTCATAACCCCGTTCGTTACGAGGCTGAGCGAAAAGAAATTGGTTCTAAGATCATTCGTTCAGATAATACAAAAGAGCTTTTTTTGTCTGCGAACCTACAATACCGTCTACTTTTAGATTTTTGTCGGCCTGAAATTCCCTGATGGCCTTCCTCGTCAGTTTCCCGAACTTACCGTCGATCGGCCCGTCATAATAACCGGCTTTCTGTAAGGCGATCTGTATCTCTTTTTTGGACATCGAAACCGCGGGGCCGCCGGCCCTCTCTTCCTCCCCGGAAACATATGTGACGCTTTCTTTCTCTATTCCGAGACGGCCTTCAATGGTCCCCTGGCGCGCCTCGATCGAGTCCAACCTGTTTTCCAGCCTATTAACCCTGCTGGGCGCGTCCAGCACTGCGCAACCTGTAACAAGTAAAGTTAAAGATACCGCCACCAACAACAATACTCTTTTCATCTTACCTCCTAAGGAATTATAGTTCCGCGGTCCTGTTTGCGGGATTTTTCTACTATATTATATTACGTAATGCACGGTAATAAAGCAAATTTATCTGCTCCGCGCGAGCTAAATGGTGTCAGGCCTCGCCCCGAGAATATCAAGCTAAAAAAAAGCCCCCAGAATACCATGGTTCCCAGAGGCCCCATTGCCCGACTTAACGCCATTGTTAAATAATTATAACAAACCAGGAATTAAATTGTCGAACCTTTTCAAATACCGTTTATTTTTCCCTTAGCTCGAAAGAAAGTATTATAGCCTCCGCGATCTCTTTCATCGATACCCGCTTGTCCATGCTGGTCTTTCTTATCAGGCTAAAAGCCTCATCTTCCGTCAGGTCTTGCCCTTTCATTAGAAGGCCTTTTGCCTTCTCGATCTTTTTTCTGCTTTCAAGTTCTTCCTGTATGACCTTGGTCTTTACCATAAGCTCCGTATTCTCTATAGCTACCGCCGCCTGGTTCGCGACCGTGCTTAACAGGTCGATATCGCTCCTGGTGAATTCATACGGTTTTTCAGTATATACATTTATGACCCCTATGACTTTTTCCTTCACCATCATGGGAACACTGAGCATGGAAACAAGCCCTTCCTTTTTTGCCAGCTTCTTCGCCTTGTATCTGTTGTCCTTTAAAACATCCTGTATGACAATGGGTTCCTTATCCTTTGCCACAGTACCCACGATACCCTCGCCCACTTTTAACGACCTTTCCTTCAGATACTCCTTGCTCAAGGCCTGGGTAGCTCGTATCCTGAGTTCCCGCGTCTCCCCATCAAGAAGCCACAGAGCGCATATCTTCGCGTTCATCACGCTCGCCGTAAGGTTTACGATCAGCTTCAGTATGTCCTCAAGGTAAAGGTCCGAAGTTATTGCCTTGCTTATCCTCGTAAGAGTGGCAAGATACTCTTTATCTGACGACTTTTTCATTGTACTTAAATCAGAAACATTATTTTAGCATACGAAGGTAAAGGCCATTTATTCTCAGGTAAGAGACCTTCCAGGGAGTCAACTGATCCGCGTAATTCATCCATTGCGGTTATCATATCCTTCGTGGACCTCTTGTCGATACCCGCTTCCAGTTTCTTGATGGTGCTCATCACTTTTTCGGTAAGACCGCATATTTCCCGCAGGAGACCTCTGGTCTCCCGCAATTTACCGCCGCATTCCTGAACACCGACGATGGTATCGGCAAGGCTGTTCTGATATACGACAGCAGCAGGGATGATCATTGTCTTTGCCATGGTCAGCGCGCAATTGGCTTCTATCTCGATCCTCTTTTCGTATTCTTCCTTATATATCCCATAGCGGGAGAGAAGTTCCGCCTTTGAAAGGACCCTGTGTTTTTCAAAGAGAGCTATCGTTTTTTCGTCCTTCAATACCTCCAATGCTTCGGGAGTAGTCTTGATATCGGAAAGACCGCGATCCTTCGCCTCTTTGTGCCATTTTTCGCTGTAATTATCGCCGTTAAAAATGATACGCTTATGCGTCTTCACGGTATCCTGAAGAACCGCCTGGAGGCTCTCGTTAAAATCTCCGCCCTCATCTATTTTAGACTCAAGCTTTGTGCAGACATCATCGAGGGCTTCGGCGAAAATGGTGTTAAGCACGACATTTGGCCCGGCGCAGTTCTGGTTCGAGCCTACGGCGCGGAACTCGAATTTTGTGCCCGTGAAAGCAAAGGGAGACGTTCTGTTACGATCGGTAACATCCCGCGGAAGCGGAGGCAATGAGGTCACCCCGATCTCAATGACATCGCTTCTTTTGGAACTTTTCGCCCCTCCCTTTTCTATCTGTTCGATGACATCAAGCATCTGGTCCCCCAGAAAGATGGACATAATAGCGGGCGGCGCCTCATTGGCCCCAAGCCTGTGGTCGTTACCGGCGGAAGCCACGGAAGACCTGAGAAGCTCCGCGTATGTGTCCACGGCCTTCAAAAGGGCGCAAATAACCGTAAGGAACTTGGCGTTCTCGTGGGGAGTATCACCCGGCAGCATCCAGTTCTTTCCATCGGGACCTGTGACGGACCAGTTATTGTGTTTCCCGGACCCGTTCATCCCGGCATACGGTTTCTCGTGAAGAAGACAAATGAATCCATGCCGCTCCGCGACTTCCCGCAGAACATCCATTGTCATCATGTTGTGATCCACTGACAGATTAAGTTCTTCAAAGACCGGCGCTATCTCAAACTGGGACGGGCATACTTCGTTATGACGGGTCCTGGCCGGGATGCCGAGCTTCCACAGTTCCCGGTCAAGATCCTCCATGAACGATAGCACCGTTGTCTTTATAGCGCCAAAATAATGATCTCCCATCTGCTGATGTTTTGCCGGTTTCCTCCCAAAAAGGGTCCTGCCGGTCTGGATGAGATCAATCCTTTTCGCATAGAGTTCCTTGTCGATCAGAAAATATTCCTGCTCTGGTCCGAGCATGGCAAAAGCGTGCCCGTTCCCGACATCTTCACCGAAAAGTTTCGCGAGACGGCAAACCTGCCTGGAAAGAGCCATTTTCGACCTCAACAAAGGGGTCTTTTTATCCAGTGCTTCACCATGATAAGAATAGAACGCGGTCGGGATACAGAGCGTAGCCCCGTTCCGTCCTTCCTTTATGAACGCCGGAGAAGTCGGGTCCCAGGCAGTGTACCCGCGCGCCTCGAAGGTGGCCCTCAGGCCGCCTGAAGGAAAACTTGACGCGTCCGGCTCGCCTTTTATAAGTTCTTTCCCGGAGAACTTGAGTATCACTCCGCCTTCTTCATCAGGCGTGATAAAGGAATCGTGTTTTTCAGCGGTAGCGCCTGTAAGGGGCTGGAACCAGTGCGTGAAATGAGTCGCCCCTTTGGAGATCGCCCAGTTCTTCATGACATCGGCTACCTCGTCCGCGATCTCGGGATTGAGTGAATGTCCCTCTTTTAACGTGGCCCAGAGAGATTTATAGGCCTTTTCTGACAGGTAGTTGCGCATTGTCTTAAGACTGAAGACATTCTCTCCGTAAAAATCAGCTACAGACTTGACATTCATTTCTCCGCTCTTTTCCTTCATGATCTATCTCCTTAATTACAAATAGGTTCTAGTTATTATCCTAATATTCTATCAACGATACGGTTAAAAGCAATAAGTTTTTGTTTATTGGGGACGCCCCACTTGGTGCCACCCTGTAAGTTCAAAAGTGTTAAAAAACTAAAAAATCTGAGAATTGAGCAGGTTCTATATACGCAGGGTGGCACCAAGTGGGGCGTCCCCGGTTACCCGGTTAGTCCCCGGTTAAAATCCCCGGCTAAAACAGTGCCCGTGATCCTTGGAGATCACCCTGCCCATGGACTCGAGCATTTGCCGGATACGGTCAACGTGATCCCGCGGAGCATCATTCATACAGGTTTTACGGGGATATATCTGATAGTGTTCCCTGTAATGCCCGGGGGTCACGTCAGGCATAATGACATTAGCTCCGCATTGAAAAGCTTTGCGTCTCCCTTCCGTATGGACCGTTCCTAAAGCCGTCGTAGCGGGGATGTGGGCGTTCAATGTCACCAGCCGCGTTAACGCGACTATTTTCAAAGAGGTCAAAAGGCCGCCTTCGGCCGCATTTTTAAGAGGGGTCCGGGGATGCGGAATGAACGGGCCATTTCCCACCATACCAAGCCCGAGTTCATCAAACAACAATATGTCCCTGGCTATACTCTCCGGAGACTGCCCCGGCAGACCCGCCATGATCCCGGACCCTACCTGAAATCCGAGTTCTCCGAGCCGCCTCAACGCCTCAAACCTTCTGCTGTAACTGCCATCCGGCTTCAATGTTTTGTAAAGCGCCGGGTCAGACGTCTCGAATTTCAAGAAATACCTGTCAGCGCCGGCTTTTTTCAATTTCTCATATTCCGCAAAAGACAACTCTCCTATAGATATAGTTACGGCAAGATCAAGCTCCTCTTTTACGCGTCTGACCAGAGAGCACAAATCGCCCGCGGAATAAAAGCGATCTTCCCCTGACTGGAGCACCACGGTCCTGCAGCCAAGTTCTCCGGCCGTCCGCGCGGCATCAAATATCTCCTCCGGCTCCATCCTGTAACGCCGAAGCAGGCTGTTGTCTTTTCGCAGTCCGCAATAAAGGCAATTTTTCTCACAGTAGTTTGAAAAATTTATTATCCCGCGGAGGTGCACTTCATCACCGGCATACATCCTTCTTACGTTATCCGCTTCCAGGAACAACCGCTCTATTTCAGCCTTATCCCCGGTCTTCAATAGCCCGGCTATCCTTGCCCCGGAAGGCTTCTCAAACTTTTCCGGGAGATCAGAAGTAAATATCTCTTTCTCCATTTTTCACTCTTTCGTAATATTCCATCAACTGCGGATAGACCCCGGGGATATGCCGTTTTACCTCTTCTAACTCTTTGTTTATTATCTCTTCACCGGCCCTTCGTGTCTGCCGGCCCGCAAAGTCATCAAGCCATTCCCTGAAGGTAAGTACCGCGTTCAGTTTGCAGAACCTGCCTTCCTGGCCGGACTTGAGCAGGTCCATGATCTTCTTGCCGGTCCTGCCGCAGCGGTAGCCG
>JAYEOV010000054.1:0-8826 GCA_034723315.1 Candidatus Omnitrophota bacterium
TGGTTAAATTTAACCAGGTTAAAGGAGCCGCCTTAGGCGGCGAATCCATGGTGATTATTTTGTTCGCGGCCCGGAGGCCGCTCCTACGGGACAGGAGAAAAGTTCCCGCCAAAGGCGGGCTAAGTTCTTATACAAAACCGATAACCCATAACCGAAATATCCATATCGAGCAGATATGAAAAAGCATTTTCCCATCATCATTCTCACGATCATCGCGGCGGTCTTGATCTTCGCGAACCTGGGTAACCAGTATCTATGGCAGGATGAGGCGGAGACGGCCGTGCTGGCGAAGAATACGCTGAAATACGGTTTCCCGAGGGCATATGACGGGAAGAATTTCGTCAACCCGAGATTACAGACGTATTACGGCATGGGGTTCGGTAAGAACCATGAGTGGCTTTACCATCCCTGGGTGCAGTTCTATGTAACGGCGTTTTCATTTCTTTTGTTCGGCGAAAGCACTTTTACGGCCCGTCTTCCTTTCGCTATCATTGGCGTGGTTAACGTCTTAATGCTTTATTTACTGGCTTACAGGCTTACGAGGGAAAGGTTTATCGCCGCCTGTTCCGCTTTTCTTCTTACCTTTTCCGTGCCTTATCTGCTGCTGATGAGGCAGTGCAGGTATTACGCACCCGCGGTGTTCCTTGTCCTTGTTATCTTTTTCTTCTATTCCGGGTATATTAGACGGGGAAAGATCCGCGATCTTATCCTTTCATCGGCGGGACTTGCAGCGCTTGCCTATACCGTGCACGGCATGTTCGTTCCTGTTTTTGCCGCCCTGGGCCTGCACTACCTGTTCTTTTCTTTTGATAGGAAGACCTTTCCTAAAGTGATATCCGCGGCTATCCTTGTAATTGTTCTGGTTGCGCCCTGGTTTTTTGTCTCCCAGAGCCTGGGGCATACCGGTAAGATCACGCCCGGGAATCTTTGGCAGAACCTGGAATTTCAGGTGCGGATGATCAACAAGTATATATTCCCTCTTGTCTTTTTCGGCGCGGTTTATCTGGCAAGACTTATCTGGAAAAAAAGATTCGCGGTACATCTCACGAAAGACGAGAGGGGATCAGCGATACTTATATCCATGGTGCTCCTGACCAGTATCCTCGCGTTCTGTTTCGCGGAGCAGAGGAATTTCCGTTATCTGGTGTATTTTATCCCTTTACTGGGGATGATGGAAGGGATGATATTATGGCGCCTTTACAGGTTCAGCCGCGTTCTTCTGGTGTCATTCCTGGCCGTTTCCGTCATGACCGGGGTGTTCAACATGGGTACGCCGAATTTCCTTTTCCCGAAGTATCTTTACGAGATCACCCACGATTATGACGGTCCCGTTGAAGGGATAGTCAAGTTTCTCGGGGAAAACGCCGGGCCGGACGATACGGTGAAGCTAATCTTCGGGGACCTGCCGCTGATCTTTTATACGGACCTGAAAGTAGACAATTCCTGGGTATACAAGGACCCGCAGATGCATGAATGGATAGTTTTCCGGCGCGGGTGGCACGAGCAGCTCACGAACGATTTTTATACCAAGGTCGGTAAGACTTATAAGAAACACGTGCTGGATTATCCGGACATCAAGTGGGAGAACCGCCCGGGAGATATCGGTTATCACCGGTTCGCGACGGATAAAGAAGCGCCGGGGGTGATTATTTTTGAGAAGGTTGAAGGGAAGTAGGAGGAAGATTGGTGTTAGGTTTTGGATTCTGGGGGATTACAGAATAAGTCCACAGACCATGGTCCACTGTCGATGGTGGGCCGTGGACAGTGGACCGTGAGTCTGGTGTTGGGTCTTGGGTGAAGAAGGGGATCAGTGTAAATTTCTATACGCAATAAGCGCACAATACGCAATACTCAATACGAAATACCCATAGCGAGCATACGGTGAATAATGCGAATAGGATTTGACGCGAGGATGATAGATCACCCGGGGATAGGCAGGTATATAAGCTGCCTTCTTCCCGAAGTGATAAAACAGTCTCCCGGTGACGAATTTATTCTTTTCGGTCTGCCGGAAAAACTGGGGCATCTTGGAGAAAAGGGTAATGCCCGGATTGTCAGGTGGACACCTGCCGTTTATTCCCTCCAGGAACAGGTATTCTTTCCGTATGACAGGTACAGGCTGGACCTTGTGCACGTGCCCCACTTCAATATACCGGTTCTGTCGAAAGCAAAACTGGTCGTAACGATACATGATCTTATCTATCTGCTGTTCCCGGGATCGGTTCCTTCACCTTTAGCGGGGCATTACGCCCGGTTCATGATCAATTCGGCCCTGAGAAAAGCCGGCAGGGTAATAACCGTTTCCAAGAATACAAAAAGGGACCTGACAGGCATGTTCGGGGAAGAGTATTCTGATAAGATAGAGGTCATTCATGAAGCGGCAGGGAATGATTTTAAGAGAGTGAAGGACAAGACAAGGCTTGCCGATGTGCGGTGCAGGTACAGGCTTTCAGAAAAGGTAATACTGTATGTGGGTAGTGTCAAACCCCATAAGAATGTCGGCGCGCTTATAGAGGTCTTCGGGTTACTGAAAAAGTGGGGCCTGCCGCACCAGCTGGTCATATGCGGGAGATGGGACAGGAAGGAAGACCGTCTTAAGGAAGGAATGGTGGGTAGGGACATAAAATATCTGGGTGAGGTGCCCACGGATGATCTTATAGCCCTTTACAGCATGGCGGACGTTCTTGTTCACCTGTCGTTGTATGAGGGGTTCGGTCTCACTGTGCTTGAGGCGATGCAGTGCGGGACGCCGGTCGTTGTGTCGGATTCGTCTTCACTACCTGAAGTTGCCGGCCGATCCGCCTTTCTGGTATCCCCGTCCGATATTGAACAGACAGCTGATATTGTATATAATATAATAGTAAATAAGGAGTTAAAAAGCGGGATGGTGGAGTCGGGGTTGGAGAACGTGAAACAGTTCTCCTGGCGGGAAACCGCCCGACAAACGCTTAAAGTCTATCATAGACTCACCTAGGCAGGATTCGGGAGTGTTGTGTCAAAATGGACAGACTTAATATAAAATGGTTGGAAGATGGCCCCAATTTTTATTTCAATTATAAACGGCAATTACTCGAATCTATGATAGAAGGTTCCTGTCTTAATGTCGGGTGCGGGAGCCATATCATAGAGAACGCGGTGAATATTGACGAGGGGCTTCCGAACCTGCCGTATGAAGATAATTCGTTCGATACTGTTATATGTTCGGATGTGCTGGAACACCTGAGTTATGATAAAGAGGCGATCACGGAACTTTCGCGGATCGCCAGGAAGAAAATGGTCATAACCGTCCCTGCCTGCAAATGGTTATACGGGAATTACGATCGCCTTCTGAGACATAAGCGCAGGTACCGGGCAGGCGACTTTTCCGGGTTTAAAACAACTTATCTTTTCTGGTTTTTAGTGCCCATCCTTTTTGCCAGAAAAGTGTTTAGCCTGAAACACCGTCCTTTGCCAAAGATCATTGATAAACTGTTTTTTAAATTATCCCATATCCATCTTAATTTCGGCACCACGATACTGGCGGTAAAGTACAAGAACCGGTAGGTCCTCCGAAGTACCTATAGTATAGGTATAAAGAGCGAAGGAGGGAGGTCCTTATATTTTATCGTAACGGAATTTCAATATAGTAGGAATTCCTTTTTGAGAACGCATTAACCAAAGCCGTAGGAGCCGCCTCCAGGCGGCGAACCCATGGTGATAATTTTGTTCGCGGCCTGGAGGCCGCTCCTACGGGATAGGTGAAAAGTTCGCCCGAAGGGCGTTAAGTTAACCGAAAATGAAGAACGTCAGAATAGCGATCATACACGACTGGCTTACCGGAATGAGGGGAGGAGAAAAGTGTCTTGAAGTGTTCTGCGAGCTTTTTCCCGATGCGACACTGTTCACGCTGGTGCATAATGAAGGCAGTGTATCCCCAGGGATAGAGAATATGGATATCCGGACATCGTTCCTGCAGAAAATTCCCGGGATCTCAAGAAATTACAGGAGTTTTCTGCCTCTTTTTCCGGCCGCTATCGAGAGTTTTGATCTCTCGGGGTACGAGCTTGTCCTGAGTTCCAGCCATTGCGTGGCCAAGGGAGCCAGGAGCTCTCCGGATTCGCTTCATATCTGTTACTGTTATACCCCCATGAGGTACGCCTGGAAGTTTTTCGACGAATATTTCTCGGAAGAAGCTCCCATCAAACAATGGATCATTTCCAGGGTGATAGAACGCCTCAAGAGGTGGGATATCGCTTCAAACAAAAGAATTGATTATTTCGTTGCTATATCAGATAATGTTAGGAATCGTATTGAGGAGTTTTACGGCAAAAGTGCCGATGTGATATATCCCCCGGTTGATGTCGATTCTTTCGCGGCCGGAGAGGGCGATGATGGTTCTTATCTCATCGTTTCGGCCCTTGTCCCGTATAAGCGCGTCGATCTGGCTGTAAGGGCTTTTAACGAGACGAAAAAACGTCTTGTGATCGTAGGGGAGGGTACGGATCTTATTCGTTTAAAAAGGACCTCGGGGGAGAACATCGAATTTAAAGGATGGGTCAGCGACGCGCAGCTGGCTGAATATTACTCAAAGTGTCGCGCGCTGGTATTCCCCGGGGAAGAGGATTTCGGTATCGTCCCCATCGAGGCCCAGGCTTGCGGTAAACCCGTTATAGCCTTTGCGGCAGGAGGCGCGCTTGAGACCGTGATCCCGCATGGCGGCACCAGGAGAAAGGCGTCCGGCGGCGCGCCCACAGGTGTGTTTTTTTATGAGCAGACGGTATCCGCGCTTAACGGTGCCGTGGAAAACTTTGAGAACAACCGTCAGGAGTTCGATCCCGGA
This sequence comes from Candidatus Omnitrophota bacterium, assembly GCA_034723315.1. GTDB lineage: Bacteria > Omnitrophota > Gorgyraeia > Tantalellales > Tantalellaceae > JAYEOV01. The sequence continues at coordinate 4,820 of JAYEOV010000054.1, forward strand.
AGAATAAGGGAGAACGCGGCGCGTTTTAACCGTGACCGCTTCAAGGATGAGATTAAAAATTATATCCGGGATAAGTGGGAAAAATACGGAAAATTTAAAATTACAAAGTTTTGATGAAAATACGTAACGATTTCAGGATCAGCATAATCATGATGCTGGGGGATATATTCGCGATAAATCTCGGCTTTCTGTTATCGTACTGGCTGAGGTTCAATTCCGGGATTCTGCCCATAGTTTACGGGATCCCGCATGTCAGTAATTATTTCAAAGTCCTGCCTGTCCTTACGGTAATACTGATCTTCCTTATGCGTTCGGACAAGCTTTATTCGGTGAGATCGAGGCTGTCGATCGTGGACGAGTTTTTCACGATAGTCAGGACCGTTACGATCGGTATTCTTGTTTTCATGGCAGGGACATTTTTGTATCGCGAATATTCCTTTTCACGCAGTATTCTTTTTCTGGCCTGGTTCGTGCTGATATTTTTCATAGGCGGATGGAGGCTCCTTGTCAACAGGATGCGTTTCGCGTTGAGGAGGCGCAAGGGGAAGACAAGGAACCTCGTCATTGTCGGCGACAGTCCCATGGTCAACCGGCTGATAAAGCATATTTCCAATGATCCTCACTGGGATTACCACATAAAGGGGGTCGTGCGGGAACAGAGTTATGACTGCGGTGATGTCGAGGGGGTCCCGGTCCTCGGCGTTCTGGATGACCTGCCGGCGGTAGTGGACGATAATGACATCGAAGAGGTCATATTGACGGAAATGGAGATATCCCGCGCGAAAACGATGCATATCATCCTGGAGTGCGAGAAACGCATGGTTGAGTTCCGTCTCGTGGCTGACCTTCTGGGCATGGTCACTTCGCAGGTGGACATGCGGACGATAGACGGCGTGCCACTTCTCGGGCTTAAGGAATCGCCCCTGGGAGAGGGGTATAACAGACTGATAAAGAAGGTCATGGATGTCATTCTCTCGGTTTCAGGGCTTGTCATTCTTTCGCCGGTTTTTCTTGTTATTGCCGCGCTTGTGAAGTTGAGTTCACCCGGCCACGTTTTTTATCTCCAGAAAAGAATAGGGGAAGACGGCAGCAGGTTCGCCATAATCAAGTTCAGGACGATGGTGGATAACGCCGAAAAGGGGGTCGGCAGGGTATGGGCCCGGAAGGATGACCCCAGGAGGACCGGTGTGGGCGCTTTCCTGAGGAACTTCAATCTTGATGAACTGCCGCAGTTGATCAACGTGCTTAAAGGGGAGATGAGTCTTGTCGGCCCCAGGCCGGAACGCCCGAATTTTGTGGGCAGGTTCAAGCAGGATATTCCGCGGTACATGTCAAGGCACAAGATCAAGTCGGGCATGACAGGATGGGCGCAGGTTAACGGGCTCCGGGGCAACACGTCTATCGAAGAAAGAACAAAATACGATCTTTATTACGTGGAGAACTGGTCACTGATGTTCGACTTTAAGATCCTTTTCATGTCTATCTTCGCGCTTAAGAACGCGTATTAGTAAGGGATTACGGGGATTAGAGAGAGATTGGATGATTCAGAATAAGATTATAAATTTCTGCGATAGGATAATAGAGGGGTGTTTCTACACGCTCCTGATAGTGGTGACGTTTTCCACGTCACTGGTGGAGATCGCCGCCAGCCTGATGATCGCGGCCTGGTTAACGAAAATGCTGATCAAAAGAGATCTCAGGTCCTTTGATTCTGTTCCTGCCAGGATATTACTCATCTTTTTGCTGTGGACCGTCCTTTCCTGCGTGAACAGCGCTTATTTCAGGGAAAGTTTCCGCGGGGTCTTCAAGTGGACGGAATACGCTTTGATATTCCTGACAGTCGCTACGGAAATGAGAAAAGAATCGATCGTGAAAAGGTCTCTTTTCGTTATGGCGCTGGGAGCGGGGCTTGCGTGCCTTAACGGTTTTTATCAGTATTTTTCCGGGACCGGTTTCATCAGACACAGGCAATTGATATATCAGGATTATCTGCGCAGGATATCATCGGCTTTTGTCCATCCGAACGATTATGGTATTTACCTGGTCATTGTGATCATAATATTCATTTCACTCCTTTTATCGCGTTACGACCGCTTGAGGATCAAACTGGCAATGCTGACGCTTGCTTTGATCTCAGCAGTGAATCTTTTTCTTACAAAATCGCGGGGGGCATGGATATCTTTTGGCGGGGCTTTTCTCGCGCTGGGGGCGCTAAAAGCGAAAAGGGTGGTAGCTGTTTTCCTTGTGCTTTTGATCATAGTGTTCATCATGCTTCCCTATACCGTTCAGGAGCGCATTTTTCAACTTACCGATGCCGATTACGGCGGGACTACATGGGAACGGCTTATGCTATGGAAGGGAACGGTCAACATGATAAAGGTCCATCCGGTTCTCGGGTTCGGCGTCAATACTTACAGCAGGAATTTTCCCGCATACAAACCGCCGGGATACTGGGATGTCAGATATACGCATAACTGTTATCTCCATATGGCCGCGGAAGTGGGTATTGTAGGGGCGTTGCTCTTTCTGATCTTTCTGGTAACGGTCCTGGTCTTTTCATTGAAGGGGATATTCCTGATGCCCGGAGGGATCCGGAAAGATCTTTCCAGGGGTCTCTTCGCCGGGCTTGTCGGGTTCTCCATGAGCAGCATGGTGGATACCCATCTGTATTCCGTTAACCTGGCGGTTTTCTTTCATCTTCTGCTGGGTTTTTGTTTTGCATTAAGTTATCATGCCCGGAAAAATTGATCCTAGAAATATAGTTATAATGAGGACGGACCGCATCGGGGAGGTCCTCCTTTCCACGGTCGCGGTAGACGCCGTAAAGCGCCATTACCGCGAGGCCGGTGTATCCTTTGTTACGTCAGCTTATTCATGTCCCATCGTCGAGGATAGAGAGGATATCGCGGAAGTCATTATAGCGAACACCCTGAAAAAGAGCGGCTGGTTCGGAAGGGCGTTTCAGCTGGCAATATCCCTGAGAAAGAGACGGTTTGACGTTTCTCTGGTGATGAACCCGCATAAGATGCTGCACCTGGCTTGTTTTCTTGCCGGTATCCCGGTCCGGGCGGGATACGACAGAAAATGGGGTTTTCTGCTTAACAGGAAGATAAAGGACGAAAGGGACAGTGGAGAAAAACACGAAGTCGAATACACGATGGACCTTCTGCGGTTGCTGGGGATAGAGGATGTTCCTCTCCAGCCGCGTCTGCCCGTGGAAAAGGAAGCAGAGGAATCCGTAGCGCGCATTCTTAAAGAAAACGGTTTGGACCGGGACGGGCTGCTGGTCGCCGTTCACCCGGGCAGCGGCAATCCGGCAAAGGTCTGGCCTGCCGAGTATTACGCGGAACTTGTCCGGAGATTGAGCGCGGATCCTGACTGCCGCGTCGCCGTTGTGGGAAGCAAAGAAGAGGGGTACCTGGCCGAAAAGATCACGAAGAAGGCGGCAACGGGAGTTCTGGACCTGACGGGAGAGTTAAACCTGAAAGAGCTTGCGGCCCTGCTGAAAAAGGCTGATCTTTTTATCGGTAACGATACCGGCCCCATGCACATGGCGGCCGCGCTGGAGGTGCCCGTTATCGCGATATTCGGAAGGAATATACCCGGAGTAAGCCCCGCGAGATGGCGTCCCCGGGGAGAGGGGCATGTCGTGTTCCATGTGGACCCGGGTTGCGATCCGTGCTATGACGCGGATTGCCCGTATGATTACAGGTGCCTGCGGGCGGTCACGGTGGATGATGTTTTCGCCGCGGCAAGGGATATTCTGGAATAGTGTCAAAAATAGTATGAAAGAAAAATGAAAGAAATGGCAATTATTCCCCCCCATGAAAGAAAGGGCAAGTATTCCTCCACGTTAAAGAAAGGGCAAGTATTTCCCCCCTTTTTCAAAGGGGGGACTGGAGCAAGCATAACGCATTCTTTTAAATAGAGGGGGAAGAGGGTAAAAATATTCTGGAAAGAGGAGGAAGTTAGGTGTCAGGTTTTGGGTGTTGGGTGACAGGTCTGTT
>JAYEOV010000055.1:0-65204 GCA_034723315.1 Candidatus Omnitrophota bacterium
AATACATTTCGCTTATCACATCTTCCCGCAGCCGGCGCACGTGTTCGGCCGTATTCTGCCCTTTCTGGAGGAGAACCACCCTTACCACCCTCCTGTCCTCCGCGGAACGCTCTCTTTTGACCAGCCTGATCCCGATCATCTTATCTATTATCCCGGTAACAGCGCTCATCGTGAGGCCCAGGCTCATTGCAATCTCTCCCATTGTACATGGGGTTTTCTCTATAAGGAGATCAAGTATGACAATATGTGACACAGTAAGGTTCAATTTTCTAAGCTGATTTTCGTGTTTTCTGGTGACCTCACGGAGCAGAACGGGCATAATTTTCACCATTTCAACGGTAAAATCCGCATTCTTTGAAAAACTCATAAAAGTCCCCCATTATTCAGTATATTGATATTTAAAAAAGAAAATATTTCAGTATGTTAAATATTATATGTTTTAAGTATACACTGCTCGAAGTTGTTTGTCAATGCATTTTACTGCTGGCTATTTGAAATTTAAACATTCAGAATTGGGGACATTCCTCAAGGGGACATGCCTCAAGTAGAAAAACGGCGGTATTGGGTATAAAAGCTGAAGTTTCGGGGACACGCCTGTTCTAGGCGCCGATTCTGCTCGTTGAAGTTCCGGGGACACGCCCGTTGTTAACGCCGAGTAGTTATTGCTGAAGTTCCGGGGACACGCCCGTTGTAAACGACACGTGGGGGCGCCCAGGCATGTCCCCGGAATATATTTTTATATTTTAAAATCTTATGGTAACACCCCATTCGTAGGTTCTTTCAGGCGCGGGGTAAAAGGCGGTGTTCCCTATCCAGTTCCGCGTGGCGTTGGAAAAATACTTCTCTCCTATCAAATTTCGCATAACACCGAAGAGTCGTATATAGTCGGTCTCGACACTCACCCCCAGATCGATAGTAACATGTCCCTTCAGCGGAGAACTGTTATGTTTCGGGTCACTCGCGATGTATCTGGATCCCGTGTAATTCACGGCAAAATTCACATTCAACGGCTCGACCGGCTTAACATCAAAACCGCCGGAGATCTTGTGTTCCGGCACCAGCGGCATCATGTATGAATCGTATTCTCCCCCTTCAAAAAGAGCTTTCTGGAAAGTATAGTTGAAGAACGCGGTCAGCTTCTCAAACATTCTCGTCCGCGCTTCAAGTTCAAGGCCGTGATGAAATGTATGGTCGTAGTTCTCGTTCCGGAAAGAGACGGGATCATAATATATTTCGTTCTTATTATCGATAAAGTAATACGCCGCGTTTATATTAAGGCCTTCTATCGAATTGTCCTTAATACCTACCTCGTAATTGTTCCCTGTCTGATGCTTCAAGTCCACATTAAGTACCGCGGGAAAAACCCTTACGGCGAACGTCCACCAGTCAAACGTCTCGTAAGCCGACTGGAAGAACTCATCCGTTGTCGGGAACCTGTAAGAACGGGCATAATTGGCGTAAACCTGTGACCGCTCATTGTATTTGAAGCCCAGTCCTGCATCGAGCGCGATCTCTTTTGGGCTCCGTTTGTCGTATGAACCGGCTGGCTGGAACTGGCTGAAGACATACTCGGCCCATTCGCCCCTGACGCCCCCGTTCATAATAAAACGCTTATTGATGAGCATGTTGTCCGAGGCGTATATGCCGATCGTTTCCTTAATTATATCTACCTGCGACTTCGTGAAAGTGATGTCCCCGCTCAGGACCTGGTCCTTCGCGTAAAAATAATCCGCCCCGAAGACAAGCTTATTTTCCAGAGAACCGTCAAAAAATTCGGAATTTATCTCGCATTTCGGCCGGATCTCGCATGAAGCAATATGGTGATTTGTTTCATACCGGTTAAACCCCACGTCAAGAGCGTTCACCCTCCTTGACCTGTAAGACATCAGGCATGACAAGACCCCCTCGTGATACCCGTCGCCGCCGAACAGCCTTGGATTTACCGTAAAATAATAATCTTCCGTTTTCGCCTTGCTGTCGGGGAAACGAGTGCCCTCCCTCCCGTCCTGCTGCATGTTGCCATCATATAACGCTCCGGGTTGACCGTACCAGTCCCTGTGATAACCTGAAGAGAAGTGAACATCCACAAAATCATCCGGCCTGATCGTAATACTCGTGAATATATCATTTGCCTCATAGGCGTTGTTGGCCCTGTACCCGTCCGAATCCTGATAGGAATAGCTGAAAAAATAATCCATGAGATCATGGCCCCCGTTCACGGAAAAATACTGTTTCCAGTACCTGAAGCTGCCGTATTCCTGGGTATATTCTATGTGGTCGCCTTTTTCGCCTCTTTTGGTGATGATATTTATAACCCCCCCGGTCGCGTTATCCCCGTACAGAACGGAATTAGCTCCTCTTATTATCTCTATCCTGTCGACCGCATTGATGTCTATCTGTGACAGGTCGGGCCCCGATAGATCTATCTGATTCGTCCTCCTGCCGTCTATCAGGATGACACAGTTCAAAAGCCCCGTTTCACCGAAACCTCTCATTCCGACGTTACTGTCTTTCGCGTTACCAAGGTAACCGTTAATAACGATGCCGGATTCCCTGATAAGTATCTGTTGCAGGTCCTGCGGATTGGCCTGTTCTATCTCCTCACTCGTGATAACGCTCGCGTTCTTATTGATATTATAGACATATTCCATGGTCCTTCCCGGTGTTACTACCATATCGCCAAGATCGAACAGCGGCGAAAGAGCTATTTCGGCGGGATCGAAGATAAGGTCCACGAAATCCCCTCCCCGTACCGGCGCAAAGATGACTTTCAGGGGTTTTCGTATAAGATCCGTCAACGTAGCTTCCTTTTCCTCTTCTTCCGCCGCAAAGACACTCAGTGAAAAACCAAAAAACATCAAAAACATGATCATAAGAACTTTTTTCTTCTTCATTTTTCTCCTTCAATTACAGTTTCAAATCACGAAATAACGGTGTTTACAACTTAGTCGGCCTTCGGGCGAACTTCTTACCTGTCCCGTTCCAGGCCGCGAACAAAGTTGTCGCCATGGGTTCGCTAAAAAAATCCCCCTGGCCCCCTTTTTCAAAGGGGGGAGGCGATAAAAAAAGCCCTTGACGCACTATACGTCAAGGGCTACCCGTTTTTTTAACCCGTATATTGACCCCGGCGGCATCCTCGTGCCCAGAACCCATTTCACAACCCTGTTCTACTGCGGCTGGCTGCAAAAACCATTGACTGCGTTTTCGGGGCAAAATGTCCTCAACGTAGCGCACCGGCTACGTTTCCGGGCATTTTGCCCCTCAGGCCTTGTCAATGGCCTTTTCGCTCAGCCTCGCAACGAACAAGGTTATGAAATGGGTTCTACTGGATACTATTTAAGCGCAGGCAGGTCTTCTGACTTCCCCGCCTTTTTGGCCGCCTTCCCATCCCGGCATCGCGGAACAGTGGCTTAATCGCCAAAAAGATTCTCCCTTTTCCGGAGGAAAAGGGCGGGGTTACAGCGGCGGGACCGCGTCCGACTCTCACGGACTTCCCTTTTAAGATCTCCCGATCGCCTGCGCGATTATCTTAGAACCTCAACTATGAACTATCCTGTCAAAAGAACTTTTCTATATCTTGTCTCGCCCACAAGCCTGCGGGCAAGTTCATAAGATCCGAAAATGACGAACGCAAAAAGGACGTTCCCCATCAGCGTGTTCCTGAGGAACGGTAAAGCTTTTATGTAGCACGTGGCAAAACCTTCCAGTGTGCGCGGATACCACGCCAGCCAGACACCGAAATTCGTTATTATAAAAAAAACAAGCGATGAAAAGACCGTGGCTCCGAATATCGCCATCGGCGTCCTTCGATCCCTCAGCCACATACCCATATAGCCGATAAGGATAAACGCCCCCCATGTATAAAGAAAAACGCCATGCAGCCCTATTATAAGATCGCTGATGACCATTATCGCGAGAGGGACCCAGGGCACTATCCTCTTGTCCAGATACGTCCCTGCAAAGAGCGCTATGGCTGCCACAGGCGCCATGTTCGGCACGTGGGGAACCAGTCTCATCATAAACCCGACCAGTATGAGCAGATAAGCTATCATAAATTCCTCCTTTCAGCTATCAGCTTTCAGTCTTCAGCTTTCAGATGTCAGCTATCAGCTGTCAGATATTCAGTATCAGAAAGCTGAAGGCTGAAAGCTGACGACTAACTTCATTTCCTTCCCCCGGTCTATCTTGCATAAGATATAACACTATTTTCCACAAACCAAGCTCTCTCAGGAAGAAATTTTTGAAAGAAGATACGAAAGAGCGGTTCCCGCGATAAAAGTCCCGAAACAAAACAGGCCCTTCTCCCCGCCTCCCGGGAGCCCCGGGAAGATCTTGTAGAGCGAGGCAAAGATAAGGCCCAGTATAAAATAATACGTTATGGAAGGTATCTTCTCCAGACAAGCCTCTATGACCTTTGAAAATACCAGTATACCGGCAGCCGCCCCCAGGGCCATGACAGCAAGAGGCCTGATAGCAAGATCTTTAATGGCGGATATGATAAGCGCGTACTGTCCCAGCAGGACAAGTATGAACGAACCGCTCACACCCGGGACTATCATGGCGCCGCCCGCGAGAAAACCCGCGATGAGTATCATAAGATACGTTCCCCTGTCAAGGACCGAGGCATCAGGAACCACGGAAGCGCCCGTCTCGCCGTAATTCTTCCCGATAAGCGACAGGCCAAGAACGATTATCATGCCAAGGACAAAAGCCAGTATCCTCAGGGTCCTGATCCTCATATCCCCGTGAGACCTTACAACCGCGGGGATCCCGCCGATTATCAGCCCCATGAACATGAACATGGTCTCTTGAAACCGGCTGGCAAGAAGATAATCCATCAGGTTCGCCAGGAGAACGATCGCAACCGCAGCGGCGATGAATATCCTGGCAAGAAAAAACACGTATTCCCCGCGCCTGTCAGGTTCGTTAAAAAACCTGGCTATGGATTCTATAAGCCTGTCGTATATCCCAAGAATGACCGCGATGGTCCCCCCCGATACACCGGGGATTATGTTCGCGACACCGATGGCTCCTCCCTTAATAAAAAGAACAAGTGTTTCCTTTATCGCCTTCCTCATTTTGTATACCTCCGGGGTTCCAGGATCCTGCCCCCCCTGCTACCGGTCACTCCATCCGTCTTTACCAACAAGCGGCACGAAAACACAGCCGCAAATGTCTTCCCTGACGAATTTATCGCCTTTTCTTTCTATCGCCATCAGCATCTGTCCCCACATGCTTCCGACCGGGATCACCAGGCGGCCCCGTTCGGAAAGCTGATCCTTCAATGACTCGGGCACATGCGGAGCCCCCGCAGTGACGATTATGCCGTCAAAAGGCGCCTTCTCCTCCCAGCCTTTCGTCCCATCGCCGCAGGCAAACTCTATGTTGGCGTATTCTTCCTCTCGCAGGACTTTTTTCGCGTGTTCAAGAAGCCGTTCCTCTCTCTCTATCGTGTAAACCCGGCCGCATATCTCCGCCAGAATGGCCGCCTGATAACCGCTCCCCGTGCCTATTTCGAGAACTTTATCCCCTCCTCCAAGCCGGAGGCTTTCTGTCATGACCGCGACCATGTAGGGCTGCGAAATGGTCTGTCCGTGGCCGATAGGAAGCGGCCGGTCCGCATAGGAAGCGACATCAAAAGGAGTCGGCACAAAACGGTGCCTCTTGACCTCCATGAATGCCTTCAGGACCCTGGGGTCGCTGATACCCCTCAGCCTCAACTGCTCTTCAACCATCCGTTTTCGCTGCTTTTCGTAATCCATCGGAATTGGAGTAATGCCTCAAAACAAGCTTGAAGAATTTTATCGTATCGCGGACCGGATCGATCTTTGAGATCTCCTCGCCGTATATCGTCTGTATCGGAACGGACTTGATGGTCATGCCCCTTTCCGCGGCCTGAAGAAGCATCTCGGACTCGATATCGTATTTTTTTGATATCAATTTCAGCTTTTTTAAAGATCCCACTTTTATAAGCCTGTAGCCGCACTGGGTGTCCAGTATGCGCTGCCCGCATAACACGGACAGCACCCAGGACATGAACCTGTTCGTCCAGTAGCGGGACGGCGGCATCGTCTTTGTCTCCTGCATTCGGTTGCCGATCACGATATCGGTTTCTTCCTCCCGGGTCGCTTTCATCAACCCGGGCACATCTTCCGTGTGGTGCTGGCCGTCCCCGTCCATTATTATCATCCACTCGAACCTGGTCTTCTCCAGGACGTACCTTATCCCCTCCCTTACTGAATTTCCTTTTCCGAGATTTCTCCTGTGACGGATCACCATGGCTCCGCTATCAAGAGCTATCCGCTCGGTATTGTCAACCGACCCGTCGTCTATAACAAGGACGCTCAAACCCATTTCCACGATATCCGAGACAATACCCCCTATTGTCCTCGCCTCGTTATACGAAGGAATGACCACTATTGTGTTATCTTTTGTTGATCCCATATTTTCTTGAACGCGTACCACTGGTCCGGATACTTCCTTATATATTTCTCGAAAAGCCCCAGATACTTTTTCATGAGCTCTCTCAGATCATTCTCATAATCTCCCGTGCCGGAATATCTTATGGGAGGCTCGAAACACAGCATAAATCGGTCGTCTTTCTTTCTCACGAAGGCACTCATTATTATAGGCGCACCCGTTTTCAGGGAAAAAGCCGCGGGCCCCTTGGGCATCAACGCCTTTTTCCCGAAAAAATCAACATGGATCCCCGTTGAGGTGTAATCCTTGTCGCCAACGATGACCAATAACTCTTTATTACGAAGCACCCTGAAGCATTCTTTTATCTGCACGCTCACGGGAATGGACCCAGGGTCATCGACCGACCTCTGACGAACGGGTATACCTCTGACGCCGTGAATAGATCTTCTTTTTTTAAAGAAGTCATTTATGCGCGGGTTGGCATGTTCAAGCACGATGGCGTTAAAGGGATATTTAAGCGCAGGCATTACCGCGCCTCCCATTTCCCAGTTGCCGAGATGAAGGGCGACAAGAATGACCCCCTTCCCCTCCGAAAGGCATTCCTCAATATACTCCAGCCCCGATATCTCGATGTTTTCTGATATAAAATCCCCGGTAATTTTCTGGAACTTGAAAAAATCAGCGAGATGTTTGGCGAAGTTACGGAACACGTTCAGGATACACCTTTCAATGGTATTCTCATCAACGTCCTCACCGAGTATCACCTCGAGGTTGGCCCTTAACTCCTCCTTATCCCTGCTGGCGAATAAATAGTATCCTCTGGCGACCAGTTCCGCAATAGCATAGCACATCTTGCGGGGCATGATCCTGGTAAGATAAAACCCTATAATGTAAAGCGCGTATAACATGTCTGTCCTGAGCGTTGTGAGACGTTCACCATGTTTAGAACGCCAGCCTTGCTATGTCCAAAGCGCTGTCCGGCTTAGAAAGTATTTCCACATTTTTCTTCATCTTTTCCAGAACACCCTCCAAATCAAACAGCCCGTTTATCATCCCGGGTATCTGATCGAAATCCTGGATCTCGACCGCAGCGCCTCTTTCCACCAGGTAATCCGTATTCATGCGCTCGTGGCCCGGGATCGGTTTAACTATCATTATGGGCAGTTTCTTGACCAGGGCCTCAGCCATGGTCATACCCCCGGCCTTCGTGATAATGATATCCGAGGCCTCCATCAATTCGTCAATGTTCTCCACATAGGACATGACACTTAACTTCGTCCCGCCCTTGCTCCTTTTCAGCCTGAAAAGCTTTTTATAAAGCTTTTTGTTCGCCCCCGAAACCACTAAAAGCTGATAATTGTGTTCGAGGTCCCGCAGGAGCAGCCTGACAACTTCCTCCACAGCTCCCAGTCCCTGACTTCCCCCCATTATAAGTATCACGGGATCTCTTTCCGAAAACCCCAGTGATTTCTTTATCCCTCGGATATCATGCTCCCTGCGAAACTTGGGATCCACGGGTATGCCGAACACCCTGATCTTGCCGGGCGGAATACCTTTTTTTTCCAGTATACCGGCTGTCTCCTCCGAAGGCGCCACGTATATGTCTACCTCATCATAGAGCCAATATGAATGGGGCGCGTGATCCGTCAGGACACCTATCAACGGGATCTTCCTGCCACTGGACCTTTTGTAATCCGCGACCATCCCGCAGGGAAAGGCCTGGGTACAAAAGATCACGTCCGGTGAACGCGATTCAAGAAGTTTTTTTACCTTGGACATGTTGAACTTGTGGAGAGCTTTCCTGGCCTTTTTGGTCTTGTTCATTACGTCCGGATTATCGTAAATATGTTCCCATATCTCCGGCTTTTTCTTTATTATTTCCAAATAGGCCTTATTGATGATACTTCCGAGTATGGGATTCGTATATCTGAGGGCGTTTATCTTTTCTATCTCGATATTCCTGTCGAGCTCCATGAGACCTTTCTCAATGGCATTAGCGGCATGAAAATGACCGGAATATTTCGATATATAAAAAATTAAAGCTTTTTTACTCATACTTCCATTTCAAGGACCTTCTTGATCCTCTCGGCAGCCTCGACCAGTCTGCCCTCTTCTTCAACAAGGGCAAAACGGACGTACCCTTCACCGTACTCCCCGAATCCCGTCCCGGGCGCCAGCACAACCCCCACCTCCCTTATGAGCAGGGAAACGAATTCCATGGAAGTCAGCGCGCTGTATTTGTCCGGTATTCTCGCCCAGAGATAGAAAGTGGCCTTTGGTTTTGGGACTTCCCACCCGATCCTGGAGAGGGCGCCGATCATCGTGTCGCGCCTCCTTTTGTAGATCCGGACCTGTTTGCGGACACAGTTTTGCGGACCGGTCAGCGCTTTAATTGCGGCATACTGTATGGGCTTGAACAGTCCGAAATCGATATACCCTTTAGTCTTCGCCAGTGAAGCCAGTATCCCGGAGTTCCCCACCGCGAACCCGATACGCCATCCTGCCATATTGTATGACTTGCTCAGCGTATGGAACTCCACGGACACCCGTCGCGCTCCCGGGATCTCGAGGATGCTGGGAGCGACATAACCGTCAAAAACTATATCGGAATAAGCAAGGTCCTGCACAAGTATGATCTGATGCTTCCTTGTAAATGACACGGCTTTCCTGAAGAAAGCTTTACTGGCGACCGCGGCGGTAGGGTTATGCGGGTAACTAAGAAAGATTATTTTTGACTTTTTCAAGATCTTCTGCGGTATCGAGTCAAAATCGGGCAGAAAGTCGTGTTCCTCGCTTATCGGCAGATTGTGAAGTATACCCCCGGCGATGAGCACCCCGTTGAAATGAACCGGATAAGCGGGATTTGGCACTAGAGCTATATCGTCGCTGTTAAGAAAGGCCAGTGATATATGCGCAATGCCTTCCTTGGACCCGATAAGCGGCAGGACTTCCTTGTCCGGATCCAGGTTCACACCAAACTTTGTTTTGTACCACCCGGATATGGCCCGGCGCAGCTCGCATTCCGAAGGGTCTATCGACCTGGAATAGCGGTAGTTCTTTGGGTCTCTTGCGGTCCTGCAAAGTTCGTCAACTATGTGCCGGGACGTAGGCAGATCGGGGTTCCCCATGCCCAGATCTATTATGTTTATGCCCCGTTCTTTCGCTTCCTTTTTAAGATCGTCTATGATAGTGAAAAGGTATAACGGCAATCTTTTCATCCTGTTCGCTTCTTCCATTTTCAGCTCCTGTCCACCTTTATCCTGGCTATTATTTCGCCTGCCCTGACTTCTTCGCCTTCTTTTTTCAAGATCTTTATCAACACCCCTGCGCAGGGTGAAGGAACGTCAAAAGTGGCCTTGTCGGTAGCCACTTCCAAAAGGTCTTGATCCTTCACCACATACCCGTTCTGCGTGACATGCCAGGCAGTTATGACCGTTTCGCCCCCGTTCTCAGAAAGTTCCGGCAATCTCAGATCCACTATAGTTCCAGTGTTCATATTTATTTCCGTATTCTGCTTCCAGGTCTCTGATGAACTGTTCCGCAAATATCTTTTTGGCCTCAGCCATATCGATCTCGCGCCCCAGGCATTCCTTCGCCGAAGTAACCCTGATGTCGGTTTCGCCGCAGGGATGCATCCGCGAGAACGGTCCGATATCGTTGTTTATGTTGACGGCAACCCCGTGAAAGGTAACCCACCGCTTCACCGCTATACCGATAAACGCGATCTTTTCATCCCGGACCCAGACGCCCCGCCTTTTCCCTTTCCTCGCGGCAGGCACAGCCAGCAGGTTCAACGCATTACTGACCGTCTTCTCCAGGAAATCTATATAGGAACCGACGTCGCGCCTCTTTCCGATGAGATCCATTACCGGATATAATACAAGCTGACCGGGAGCGTGATAAGTGACCTTCCCTCCCCGGGCCGTCTTGACTACCGGTATCTTATTTTCCATGAAGTAATCCCTGTCAATAATACTGCTTTCTTTGGCAAGACGACCAAGCGTCACGACAGGGAAATGCTCCACCAGGATGAGCGTATCGGGTATCCCTCCCTCGATCCTGTTCCTTAAAAGACCTTTCTGTTCCTCAAGAACATCTTCGTACAGGGCAACACCCAGATCCAAAACTTCCATTTTCTTTAAATTATCTCCTCGAACCCCCCGTGAGCCTTGAAATATTCGACCACTCCGCCTTTTTCAAGAAACTTTTTCATGATCCCGGGAATAGGCTTTATTTCCAGATTCACCCCTTTAGAGACATTGCGTATGATGTTTTTTTCAAGATCAAGTTCAAGCTCATCCATGTCATCGATATAATTTGTCTCGCACTCCACGAGGCAAAAGCCCACATTGAAGGAATTACGGTAAAATATTCTCGCGTAACTTGTAGCAATTATCGCCTGCAGCCCGCTTGCCTTAAGAGCAACGGGAGCCTGCTCGCGGGATGATCCACAACCGAAATTCTTTCCGGCGACCAGAAAATCACCCGGTTTTATCTTCTTGTAGAAATTCTCCTCAAGATCTTCAAAAATGTGTTTTGCCAGCTCTTTTTCATTCTGGATCTTGAACTTGTATCTTCCGGAAATAATATAATCCGTGTTTATATCGTTACTGATCTTCAACCTGTGCGCAAAATTTACCATCTCTTCTCCTTACTTGAGCCTGCGCTTGTGCTCCCGCGGATCCGCTATTCTGCCTTCCAACGCGGTAGCCGCCGCTGTCGCCGGACTTCCGAGATATATTTCAGCGTTCGGATTGCCCATACGTCCTTTGAAATTCCTGTTCGCGGTAGAAAAGGCTTTTTCGCCATCCGCCAAGACCCCCTGATGCGTGCCCACACAGGGACCGCATCCTGGATTGTTAACTATCGCGCCCGCGGACATAAAGGTCTCCACGTACCCCTTCTTCAGCGCCTCAAGATATATATTTCTCGAGGCTGGTGTTATGATAAGCTTGACTCTTTTTGCCGCCCTTCTGCCCTTTAGTATCCTGGCCGCTGTCTCAAGGTCCTCAAGCCTGCCGTTCGTGCAGGTGCCTATATACACTTCGTCTACAGGGGTCCCTTCGACTTCTTCCACGCCGCAGACATTGTCAACCGTATGCGGCATGGCGACCTGCGGCGCCAGATCGGAAAGGTCATATTCGAGCGTCATCAAATATCTCGCGTCTTCATCAGCTTCCACAGGTCTCGGTTCTCTGATAGAATGCTTCTTTATCCAGTCCATAGTCTTCCTGTCCGCGCGCATAAGCCCGCACTTGGCGCCCATCTCAACCGCCATATTACTTATGGTGAAACGGGCATCAACGCTCAAGTCGTCGATGACCTCCCCGTAGAATTCCACTGCCTGGTATGTCGCCCCGTCCGACCCTACATCACCGATAATGTTAAGTATGACGTCTTTCGAAAATACCCCTTTAGGCAGATCTCCGTTAACGATTATCCTGATAGTTTCGGGCACCTTGAACCAGTTCTCGCCGCTTGCCAGCGTTATTGCCAGGTCTGTGGATCCCACCCCTGTGGAAAGAACGTTTATCGCGCCATAAGTACACGTATGGGAATCGGCGCCAAGAACAAGGTCTCCGCAGGTAACGAACCCTGTCTCCGGAATGACCTGGTGGCATACTCCGGATCCTATGTCAAAGACCTTCACTCCCTGTTCTCTCGCAAAGCCTCTTATTTTGTCATGTATAGCGGAAACTCCGATATTGGGACTGGGCGAGGAGTGATCTATTACCATGCAGAATCTTTCCTTATCAAAAATCGTTTCTACTCCGAGTTTCCGGAAACTGTCTATTATGATCCCGCTTGTTCCGTCCTGCCCGAAACAGAAATCCACCTTCGCGATCACGATATCGCCGGCTCTTGCCCTCTTTTCGCAATGTTCGGATAATATCTTTTCCGCGATAGTTTGCCTCATATGTCCCTTCCTCGTTTACCGGACTTAGTCCACTCCTCGACAGATCATTGTCCTTTGATACCGGCCTGCAGACTACAATTCACTGATCCATTCTTTGATCCTCGCGACACCTTCCTCGATCGTTTTCATATCGGTCGCGAAGCTTATGCGCACATACCGGTCGTCCCCGAAAGGACTGCCAGGTATCACCGCCACTTTTTTCTCCTCAAGAAGCCTCTGTGAAAACGTCAGAGAATCGATGCCGCACCTGGATACATCGCAGAACATGTAAAACGCCCCTCCGGGTTTAAAAGGGCTTATCCTTTCTTCCCCGGACAAAAGGTCCATCAGAACATCCCTGCGACGCTGAAATTCCAGCCTGTTGCGTTCTATTTCCTCTCCCAGGTCCTCCGAAAGGGCGCATTCGGCCGCCACCTGGCTTATAGAACAGGGATTTGACGTTGAATGGCTCTGCAAAGTAATGATCTTCCTGATCAGGTCTTTATTCCCCGCCAGGTAGCCTATTCTCCAACCCGTCATAGAAAAACTCTTCGAGACCCCGTTCACAACTATGGTATTCCTGAAGGCTCCCTCCGAAAAGGAAGCCGGGGAAACGTGCTCTTTGCCGTCAAAAATTATCTTCTCGTAGATCTCATCGCTGACCACCGTCACCTCTTTATCAAGGCATAATCCTGCGATCTCTCTCAACTCACCTTCCTCATACAATACCCCCGAGGGATTTGACGGACTGTTCACGACTATAGCCCTGGTCTTGTCAGTGAGTTTTGAACGAATATCTTCCACCCTGACCTTGAACCCGTTTTCGCTCTCTGTCTTGACGAATATTGGCTTTCCCCCGGCAAGCCTTACCATCTCAGGGTAACTTACCCAGTAAGGGTGAATTATCAGGACTTCGTCACCGGGGTCGCATAGGACTTGAAAAATATTGTAAAGAGAATGTTTCGCCCCGCAGGAGACCACGACCTCTTCGGTGCTGTATTCTAATCTGTTTTCCGAACTCAATTTGCGGCAAATCGCCTCTTTAAGCGCTTTCGTCCCTCCCGCAGGCGTGTACTTGGTAAATCCGCTCTTTATCGCATTTACAGCAGCTTCCTTGACCAGTTCCGGAGTATCGAAATCAGGCTCACCTGCCGCAAGCACTATCACATCCTCTCCTCCGGCGAGCATTGACTTGGCCTTTGACGTAATAGCAAGTGTCGCGGAAGGCTTTACCTCTTTAAGCCTTTTCGAAAACAGCATGACTCCTCCAATATTCATATAAAATGTAGTATTAAAATAACATATTATAATTACTATTACAAGAGGGAAAATTCGAGGATTTGATAGATATCTGGACCTGGGACAATTAACTCGTTACAGCGAAACGCCCGATGATGCTCCCTGTTCGTCCGCGATAAGACGTATCTGGGTCGGGTTGTCAATGATCATCACAGGACCACGGTCATCTTCAATTTTCCCGACGACTTCAACATGCCTGCCTTTGTAATCAGTGGCCGGGGCGATCCCTTCTTTCGCGAAAAGAGGAAGATTTCCGGTGAATATCAACGCGGTTAGGTCCTTTTCGGGGTCATCACCAAAGTTCAAGTAAATCTTACGCGAGGATACGGATATGTTCGTGATAATACCTTTTATTGCGCAAAATCTGCCTGTGTTTTCGCGAGCCTTATTCTGTGATATCTCCTTGACTTCTCCCCAGATACCTCTTTTACCACGCCGCGCTTCTTCCTGAGCTTCGAGCAGACGATCAAAATACCGGACATTCGGCGGAAATGTATAGACAATGGCATAGCCCTTTTCTACAAGTTCAAGGTTTGCCATGGTATCGCCCACATAGACATATGCCAACCACCGTCCGTGCCTGTCCGTTTTATCCATGTCAAACTCGAGGGTCACCTTCTTTCCGTAAACAAGCTCCCTGTTATATTCCTTCGCGGCTACACCATATGTTTCAGGCTCGAACAACCAGCCCGTCCCTACCTTCTTCATGGTCTCGGGCGTGTCTATTCCTATGTACCGGACATGCTTTCCGTTTGACAGTTCTATGGTATCGCCGTCGATCACGTTCCGGACCAGATACTCCTTATCCTGCACCCCGAAGCCGGCACTGCTCTTCGCGCAACCCGTTATAAATATAGCAGTTATAAGGAATGAAAAAATCAGAAAATGTTTTAAGCAATATTTCTTTTTCATGGTTAATTTGGATTTTGAAAATGTTTTCTTTTTGTCTTGAGGGAATGGACGATTATCCCAGCGAAGAAAAAGGATCAGGGGCGGGTATCCCGCGCGCAGTTTTGACCGAGCCATGCGAGGTCAACTGTTTAGAACCCATTTCATAACCCTGTTTGTTGCGAGGCTGAGCGAAAAAAGAATTGACAAGGCCTGAGGGGCAAAATGCCCGGAAACGTAGCCGGTGCGCTACGTTGAGGACATTTTGCCCCGAAAACACAGTCAATGATTTTTGCAGCCAGCCGCAGTAGAACAGGGTTATGAAATGGGTTCTAAGCACGGGATACCCTCTCCTGATCCTTTAAACCTTGGGAAATAATACCCGCACAATCATTTTCTATCTCAAAGTTTCCCAAAAGACTTACAAAGCCCATTAACGGGACACTCGCCGCACAAAGGCTTTCGCGCATTGCATACTTCCCGCCCATGTAATATCAAAAGATCAGAAAGAAATCCCCACTTCTTCCTGTCAAAAAGATTCATCAGTTCCTGCTCTATCTTCACCGGATCATCGTTGTCTGTCAGCCCCAGCCTCCTGCTGACCCTGCGCACATGTGTATCAACAGCTATCCCTTCATTCTTCCCGAAAGAATGGAACAGGACGATATTCGCGGTTTTCCGGGCCACACCCGGCAGCGTAACAAGCTCTTCCATCGTCCGGGGGACTTCCCCGTTAAATATTTCTTTTATCATCCTGGTCGCTGCTATGATGTTCTTTGCTTTATTCCTGTAAAACCCGGTCGACCTTATCTCTTTCTCAAAATCCTTTCTGTCCGCACCCGCGTAATCCTTCACCCTTTTGTACTTATTAAAAAGCCCCTTCGTCACCATATTCACCCTTTCATCAGTGCACTGAGCGGAAAGGATCGTCGCCACGAGAAGCTGGAGGGCGTCTACATGCCTCAAAGCGGTAGTCGCAACAGGATGCTCCTTCTCAAGTATTTCAAATACTTTCCCTGCCTTTTTCTTATCCATGATAAAAGCTAAAGTAAATACCTGTCCCCACCTTCCGTTCTTATTTCCTGCGAAATCTTTTTTCCAGTTCATCCACGGTGATCTCTGACATCGTAGGCCTGCCGTGGGGACATGTGAAGGGCAAAGCGCATCTCTGCAACTGGTCAAGCAAAGAGATCATCTCCTCTTTGCTCAACGCGTCGCCCGCTTTCACGGCCGCTCGGCATGACGACACCTTTATCAGTTCCTCAACGATGGCTATCTTTGAAAGGTCATACGATGACAGGTCCGTCAGTATGTCGTGTATGACCGTCTGGACGTCCCTGTCCTTTATTACGGCCGGCACGGCCTGGACAACATAGGTTCTGGTACCGAAAGGTTCGACCTGAAAACCGAGCGTTCCGAAATATTCTCTCGTCTTTTCCATTATCACCGACTCGTCTGCGGAAAGGTCCAGCCTCACAGGGAACAGAAGGTTCTGGGTCTCCACGGGGCCGGTCTCCGCGGCTTTGCTGAAAAACTCATAAAGAACCCTTTCGTGCGCAGCATGCTGATCGGTTACAGTTATACCCCCGGGTTTTACCTGGACGATGTAGCATCCTGCCATCTGGAATATGTCTTCATCCTCCGGAAATATCTTTTCCCCCCTGGAAGAGCCTTTTTCAGCCCTTAGGCCCTGGAAAATGCCTTCGGGGACCTCGTAGGAGAATTCCGTCTGGACTTCTGAACTTCCCGGGGAAACAGGGCTTTCGGGCGCTCCAATTCCCGTTCCCGGAACCCTGAGCTCTGCACTTTGAACAACAACCTCTTCCCTCTTTATTTGCTCAAACCTGTCCTTTATAGCCGCCGTTATGACGTTCCTCACGGTCTTTTCGTCCCCGAATTTCACCTGTAACTTCGTTGGATGCACGTTTACGTCGATCTCCGAAGAGGACATCTTGAGGAACAGGGCAACAAAGGGATAACGCCCTCTTTCCAGCATGCTCCTGTAAGCGTCATAGACAGCGTCGCCGAGAACTCTGCTTCTTATGAATCTCCCGTTAACAAAGAACAACTGGGCCCGCTTGTCCTTTCTCGTGCTCGAGGGCCGGCTTATATATCCGCTGAGTTTATACGTTTCCGAGTTCGCGGATACGTCTATCATCTGGTCAGATATATCCCCTCCAAGAACAAGCCTGATCCTTCCATGCAGATCCATCCCTTTTGGGGCATGCAAAATACGCTTTTCGCCATGAACCAGCTTAATCTCTATATCCGGGCACGAAACTATGAACCTGCCGACCACATTGACTATTTCGGCAAGTTCGGTTGATTCCTTTTTCAGGAACTTGCGTCGCGCAGGAACGTTGTAAAAAAGGTTCCTGACCTCGACCGTCGTGCCCCGCGACCTTCCCACCGGCCTGATCTTCTGCACGTTACCGCTTTCAAGGTACATGTAAACACCTGTTTCGGCGGATCCGGCACAGCTCGTGAGGTCCATCTGGGAAACGGCCGCTATGCTTGAAAGCGCCTCCCCGCGGAAACCTAAAGTGTATACATGTTCCAGATCGTTTATATCCCTGATCTTGCTTGTCGTGTGCCGCATACACGCTATTTTTGCGTCTTCCGGTGTCATGCCTTCCCCGTTATCCGCTACACGAATAAGGGATCTTCCTGCCGCATGTATCTCTATCTCTATGCTGTCCGAACCGGCGTCAATGGCATTTTCCACAAGTTCTTTCACGACAGACGCGGGCCGCTCGACAACTTCCCCGGCCGATATCTTCCCTATGGTCTCCTCACTTAACACGTTGATCTTATGATCGCCCATAATTGTTCATCCCCCCAACCTGGACGAGCCAGAACCAAAAAGGGATAAGGGATATTCTGGCTCATCCAGGTTGGTATATTGAAAACCTACGGTTTTCAAACTTTCCCTTACAGAATTTTTACAAAGTTGAGTTCTAAAAATATTGTTGCAACTAATTCATCGTAACGGAATTTCAATAAAAAGGGGGATTTTAAGGGGGCGAAGCCCCCTTACCATAAATTAAGCGCGCCATATAGCCCCCAAGTCGCGCGAAGCGCTTAATTTATCGATACATCGTGAATCGTGAATCGTGTCTCGTCGTCCGTGACCCGTGAGTCGTATACGAGCCACGAATCACGAGCGACGAGATACGTGATACGATATACGAAATACCCATAGTGCCTGCTCTCCCAACACCAGACTTCGGTCTACTTCGGCACATCCCCTGAAACTTTTCCCTTAAGTTCTTCCATTTTTTTTAAAGCTTCCAATGGGGTCATGTTGTCGGTATCGATCTTTCTGATCATGTCGATGGCGGGATGTTCCCTGGAGATACCCTCAAAGAAGTCAAACTGTTTTTCGTTCTGCTCTTTATCTTCCAAAAACCGGGAGCGGATGTTCCCGAGAAAGGAATCCTTCTGTAAATTATTCAGTATATCCCGCGCGCGTTCAACAACCCTGCCCGGCATACCCGCAAGCTTGGCCACATGTATGCCAAAACTGTCGTCGCAGCTTCCTTCCGTCACTTTATAAAGAAAAATGACCTCGTCACCCCATTCCTGCACCGCAAGGTGGTAATTCTTAATACCCTTCATTATGCTGCTCAGTTCGATAAGCTCATGATAATGCGTCGCGAACAGCGCCCTTGCCCCGTCCAGTTTATGATGTATGAACTCCACCACCGCCCATGCTATGGAAACCCCGTCATAAGTGCTCGTGCCCCTGCCTATCTCATCAAGAATGATCAGGCTTCTGCCCGTAGCGTTATTAAGTATATTTGCGGTCTCGAGCATCTCCACCATAAAAGTGCTCATCCCCTGATACAAACGGTCGGACGCGCCCACACGGGTAAATATCCTGTCCACCACACCAACCTCCGCTTCCTTTGCCGGGACAAAACTCCCCATCTGCGCCATTATAGTTATAAGAGCGGCCTGCCGGATATACGTCGACTTGCCCGCCATGTTGGAACCGGTAATTATGAATATCCTTTTATCGGCATCGTCCATTATGATATCATTCGGAACGAACTCTTTGTCCTTGAGCATCTTCTCCAGAACGGGATGCCGGGACTCAATAATACGAAACCCCCTTTCTTCATTTACCCTGGGGCGACAGTAGCGGTTGTTGACCGCTATCTCGGCCAGGTCCGAGAGGACATCCAGGTCTGCCACATGGTCGGACGCCCCTTTGAGACGGTCTATCTGCCCGGCCACTTTTGCGCGCAGTGAACAGAATATCTCATACTCCAGGTTCCTGCTGCGTTCTTCAGCCCCTATGATCCTGGACTCCTGGTCTTTAAGCTCCTGCGTGACGAACCTTTCCGCGTTGACAAGTGTCTGTTTGCGCACGTAATCGGGCGGAATAGTGTCCAGTTTTGCCCTGGTCACTTCTATATAATACCCGAAGACCTTGTTGTACCCTACCTTCAAAGTGCTGATGCCCGTCCTTTCGATCTCTTTTTTCTGAAGGGCCGCGACCCAGTCTTTGCCGTCCGTTACCAGATACTTAAGCTCGTCAAGCGCGGTCTCGTATCCTTTCTTAACCAGCCCGCCCTCTCTTATCGTGTTGGGAGGATTTTCGACAAGACAGCCGTCTATCCAGCCAATCACGTCCTTGAAATCGTCAAGTCCCCCGGCTATGTCCTTTACCGCCTTCGGGGCTCTGCCTTTCAGGCTCCCACGAAGCTCTTCGATATGTCTGAGAGACGAAGCCAGCGCCACCATGTCCCTGGCATTGGCCGTATTCAGGCTTACCTTGTTGGAAAGCCTTTCAATATCGTATATGTCTGCCAGAATTTCCCTTACCTGTTTTCTGCGATCGCTGTTCTCATAAAAATACTGAACGGCCTCGGTCCTGTATTTTATCTGCTCTGTATCGATTAGCGGATTTAAAATCCATTTCCTTAACCTTCTCTTGCCCATAGGGGTTCTTGTCTTATCAAGCACCTCCACGAGAGTCCCCCTCAGCGAAAGGTCTTCACAGTTCATCGTAAGTTCCAGATGGCGGTACGTGTTCTTATCCATTATCATATACTGGCTTGCGCGGTATGTCGATATAGCGCCTATATTGGTAAGGCGAGACTTTTGGGTGTCTTTAAGATACCTTAGGAGGGCTCCCGCCGCCCCGACCGCAAGATCCAGCCCCTGGCACCCGAACCCCTCAAGGCTTTCGACCATGAAATGGCGTTTTATCTCCTGGAGAGACAGTTCATGATCAAACGCCCAGTCTTCGTTCACGGTCATGGCCCCGAGATTCACGTCCTTGAACTGCTCAAAATCCTCACCTTTCGAAAAGCTTTCGGGAACAAGACACTCAGACGGGGATATCTTATACAGCTCGGAAAAAAGGTTCTCTTTATCACCGATCTCGGTAACGCGGAACTCGCCGGTGGATATATCAGCATAGGCCAGGCCGAAGTTCCCGCCATCGGGGTTCAGGGAAAGAATATAATTGTTGATCGACTCGTCCAGCAGTTCATCCGCGATGACCGTCCCCGGGGTAATGATCCTGGAAATCTCCCTTTTCACTATCTTTTTTCCCGGAGAGGGTTCCTCCACCTGCTCGCATATCGCCACTTTTTTGCCTTGCCTGACAAGCCTTGCTATGTAATTGTTCGCGGCGTGATAGGGAACGCCGCACATAGGCACCTTACTCCCCTTTACTTTGCCCCTGGAGGTCAACGTTATGTGCAGTATTCGCGTCGCCTCAACGGCATCATCAAAGAACATTTCGTAGAAATCGCCCAGCCTGAAAAAAAGGATCGCGTCCTTGTTCTGCTGCTTGATCTCCAGGTACTGTCTCATCATCGGAGTAAGGTCGGAGCTCATGATAATATCCTCCGGCGGGACTGAAAGGAAAAATAGAGAAAAATAGGGACAGACACCCTATTTTTTAAAGAAAAGAAAATAAATAAAAAATAGGGTGTCTGTCCCTATTTTTCTCGGGATAACAGGATAAGATCAGCCCATGGACTTACGACGGAATCTCCTGAAAAAACCTTTTTTAGTGATCTTTTTCTGTTCAGTTTTCGCCTTTTCCTTTTTGATATCCTCAACGGAACGTTCTTCTTTGGCCTCTATATCCACCTCAGGAGCCACGTGAGTTTCAGCCTTCGGTCCTTCTTCCTTCCGGGCAACTTCTCCGGCCGCTTTCTTCTTCTTTGCTTTTTCCTTAGCTTTTTCCCTGACTTTCTTGACCCCGAGAAGATCCTCGTCTGATATCGTCCTCTTTGTCAGCTCCATGATCGCTACCTGGGCCCCATCCCCTTTTCTGCTGCCAAGGGCCATGATCCGGGTATACCCTCCTGGAATATCTCTATACAGCGGAGCGATCTCGTCGAAAAGGTTCTTTATCACGTCCTTATCACAAAGCTTGCGAAAAGCCTGCCTCCTGGCACTGACGGAATCGGGGTTTTTCTTCGCAAGCGTTATCAGCGGCTCCGCGTAACTCCTCAGCGCCTTGGCTTTCGCCATGGTTGTCTCGATCCTCTGGTAGGTAAAAAGGTCGTTGGTCAGGCTTTTCAATGTAGCTTTCCTGTAGCTAGTCCTCCTGCTGAACCTTCCCTTCTTCTTGCGATGCCTCATCTATCTTACCTTTCTTCTGAATACTTTTGCGAGGCCTGACACCGATTTAATCTTTACCTTCTTCTATCTCCATACCCAGGTGCAGCCCCATTGAGGAAAGAACGGCGTTAATCTCGTTTAATGATTTCTTTCCGAAATTCTTGTATTTCAGCATTTCCATTTCTTTCTTCTTCACAAGGTCCCCGATCGACCGGATGTTGGCCTCGGCAAGGCAATTCGAGCTTCTCACTGACAGTTCAAGTTCTGAGATAGGCTTTGCCAGCTTCTTTTCAAGATCCTTCTTTTCCCTGGATTCCTCTTCCTCCTCCTCTATTTCCTCGGGCAACTTCCCTATACTGATGAAGACATCAAGATGCCTCTGCAGGATGTTCGCGGCGTAAAGAAGGGTATCCTTCGGCTCCATGCTTCCGTTGGTGAATATTTCAAGTATGAGTTTATCATAATCGGTTATATGTCCCACCCTGGTATTTTCAACTTCAATGTTGACGCGCTTTACCGGTGAGAAATGAGAATCAATAGCGACAACACCGATAGCGTCATTTTCGGTCTTGTTCCTTTCAGAAGGGCAGTATCCCCGGTTCCTTTCCACTTTCAATTCTATCTCCAGCTTTGTGTCTTCCGTCAGCGTCGCTATATGGTGGTCCGGGTTTATTATCTCAACCGTTTCATCGGTCTTGATATCCTTCGCCTTGACCTCACCTTTTTTGCTCACGCTGAGGAACATCGGCTTTGGATTTTTAAAATGGGACCTGAGGACCAGGCCTTTTATATTCATGATAAGCTGTGTCACGTCTTCTAAGACTCCCTTGATCGTAGAAAACTCGTGCAGGACGTTCGCGATCTTCACCTGTGTCACAGCCGCACCTTCAATGGACGAAAGCAGGACCCTGCGCAAAGAGTTCCCTATTGTTATGCCGTACCCCTTTTCAAAGGGTTCCGCGACGACCTTCCCGTAGATCGGAGTATAGGTCTTTTCGTCGAAGATAACTTTTTTTGGAATTTCAAAGGTCTTCAGCTTTATCCCCATAATATATGTCCTCCTTGTAAATAAAAAATATGTTGTTTTTCGGTTTTAGGTTGTGTAACTTGGACCGTTATTCGTTTCACGGTCGCGTTTTAAAAAACGAATACCCTTCAATTTTCAAGGTTTCCAGCTACGCAACCGATCACCTTTTAACCCGACCACTCAATCGTTAAAAAACTCAAACATGTCTAATACACCTTACTCGTAGAAGTTTATTGAGACCTTTCGTCTCTGCCATAGCCTGACTCGCGTGGAGGACATTTTGCCCCGAAAACGCAGTCAATGGGTTTTGCAGCCAGCCGCAGTAGAACGGGGTTGTGAAATGGCTTCTACGTCTGGAACCCACATCATTTCGAATACAACTCGACAATAAGGTTCTCTTCGATGACCATGCCGATATCGCTCTTCACGGGCAATCTATTCACCTTTACGGCAAGGTTTTCCGGCGATACCTCTATCCAGTCCGGTATCTCTCGGTCCTCGAGTAACTTTGACGTCTCCCTAAAAGCCTTTAACTGCTCGTCGCTTCCCACAAGCTCTATCTTGTCCCCCACCTTGACAAGATAAGAGGAAATATTGACCTTGCGGCCATTTACCTTGACGAACCTGTGCCCGACTATCTGACGGGCCGCTGACCGGGATGACGCGAAACATGTCCTGTAAACCGTATTGTCAAGCCTCCGTTCCAGGAACTGCAGCAGAACTTCGCCGGTCGCGCCTTTGGCCTTCTCAGCTTTCTTGAAATAATTCTTGAACTGTCGCTCAAGTACGCCATAGATCCTCTTGGCCTTCTGTTTTTCTCTCAGCTGGATAGCATAATCGGATGGTTTTCTCTTCCGCATCTTGCCATGCTGTCCCGGCGCATATTCCCTTCTCATAAAAGCGCATTTGTCGGTAGCGCATTTCGTTCCCTTGAGGAACAGCTTCTCGCCCTCCCTCCGGCAAAGCCTGCATGTCGGCGTTATTCTCCTCGCCATATATTTTTTCTCCTTATTCTTATTTTTCGTGTCTGGTGCCTTGTGTCCCGCGTTACGCATACAAGACACGGGTCACGGATGACGGAACACTGTTGCTTATACTCTCCTGCGCTTCTTGGGCCTGCAACCGTTATGCGGTGTTGGGGTCACATCCATGATGGTCCGCACATTAAGTCCTTCCGTCCTGATGCTTCTCACCGCGCTTTCCTTGCCTGACCCCGGGCCCCTGAGAAAGACCTCTACCTCGAATATGCCGTGGGTTCTTGCTTTTTTTACGGCATCCTTGGCCGCTATACTGGCGGCAAAGGGCGTAGATTTCCTTGACCCCTTAAACCCGACCGTTCCCGGGGAACTCCAGCACAGGATCTTGCCGTTCGGATCCGTTACCGTAACGATCGTGTTGTTAAAGGTCGCATGAACATATACCTTGCCGCTGGAGATCTTTCTTAATATTTTCTTACGTTTTCTTGTTTTTGCTTTCTTCTGCACGCTATTACCTCTCTCTCAATATTCGCGTCATTAAACGAGACCAGACAGTCTGGGACACGAACTACTTGGTTTGCGACGTTTTTCCCGCCGACCTAGCGGCTTTTTCCTTGAATGCCCCTATTGTCTTTTTAGGACCCTTCCGTGTCCTGGCGTTCGTTTTTGTCCTCTGCCCTCTAACGGGCAGATTCCTTTTATGCCTGAGCCCCCTGTAAGTGCCTATGGTCATCAGTCTTTTGATATTACCTGCATACAGCCTGCGGAGATCCCCTTCAACCTGGTGGGAATCCTGTATAATACGGGTGATCGCAGTTACCTCCTGTTCGTCAAGGTCTTTTGCCCTCTTATCGGGAGAAATACCCGCTTCTTTCAGTATCAGATTGGATTGGGTCCTCCCTATTCCGAAAATATAGGTTAAAGCGAACTCTATCCTTTTCTCCTTCGGTATGTCAATTCCAAGAATCCTCGGCATTTCTTCTCCTTATCGATAAATATTCATTAAAAAATAAGCGTTTTTTCTCAACAACTCAATTTTCTTATTTTTTTTAATTTTTAATTTACCCTATCCCTGCCTCTGTTTATGCTTAGGGTCTTTGCAGATAACCCTTACCACGCCTTTTCTTCGCACGATCTTGCATTTTGAACACATTTTTCTTACACTCGGCCTGACTTTCATGACTATTTCTCTCTTTTTATGATCCTTCCTCTGTCCAGATCATAAGGTGACAGTTCCACTGTCACCTTATCTCCCGGGACTATCCTGATAAAATACATCCTCATCTTTCCCGAAACATGAGCGAGAACAATGTGGCCGTTCTCCAGCTTGACTCTGAACATCGCGTTCGGCAATGTCTCTGTTATCTCTCCCTCAGCAACAATCGGTTCTTCCTTTGGACTCATGTTATTATCTCCGCTTTTTTTGACCCGACTATGATCGTATCCTCAAAATGTGCCGATAGCTCACCGTCGATCGTCACAGCCGTCCACCCGTCCGGCAGTATCCGGACCTTTCTTGTTCCGCGATTGATCATCGGCTCTATAGCAAGGACCAGACCCTCTTTGAGCACGGGACCTTTACCCTTTTCGCCCCAGTTCGGCACTTCGGGCGGCTCGTGCAGGTGGATCCCTATCCCGTGTCCCACGAACGCCCTGACCTCCTGGAACCCGGACATCCGGGCGACTGACTGGATCGCGTTCGATATATCGGAAATCCTGTTGCCCGCGACAGCCTTTCTTATACCCTCATCCAGGCTCTCTTTCGTGACCTCTATAAGCCGTTGTGCCTTTTCGCTGATCTTTCCGACCGAAAAGGTCCTTGTCGCGTCCGTATAAAAACCGTTCTTCCTAACGCCCACGTCAATGCCGACTATGTCACCCCTGGCCAGTGTGACTTTATCTGACGGGATGCCGTGCACCACAACATCATTGATCGAAACGCATATTGACGCTGGATAACCCCTATACCCCTTGAACGCGGGTTCACCGCCGTTTTCGCGGATGATGTTTTCAGCCTCCCGGTCAAGCGCCGATGTCGAGATCCCTTCTTTTATAATTTTTTTAACCCGGGAAAAGACCTCTTTAATTACCTCCCCGCATTCCCGGATCTTGCAAATATCCTCTTTATTTTTCAGAATCGTCATTTATCAGACCTTCTCTCCGGAAAAGGGCACCTATGTCCTCAAAGAGCCTATCAGCCGAAATATCGCCATCGACCTGCCACAGCAGGCCTTTTTCCTCATAATAGGCACTGAGGTCCTTCGTGCGTTGTTCGTATATTTTCAGGCGGTTCCTTACGATTTCAGGGTTATCATCCTCGCGCTGCACGAGCTCGGCGCCGCATAGATCACATATGCCTTCCTTTTTCGGAGGCATGTTCGTTACATGATAATTTTTACCGCATTTTGAACATATCAGGCGTCCCGAAAGCCTCTGAACTGCAACTTCTTCGGACGTCTTCAGGTAGAGAACCATATCCAGGCACCCGTTCTCATTCTTTAGCGAGCTGTCCAGCGACTCAGCCTGAGCGCGCGTCCTCGGATACCCGTCAAGGATAACTCCACCAGCTGCATTCTTTTTCCCCATACGGTCGATCACGGCTTTCGTTACGATATTATCCGGGACCAGCTCTCCCCTGTTCATATAGCTCTGGGCCTGCATGCCGGCCTCGCTGCCTTCCTTAATCGCCTCGCGCAGCATATCCCCGGTTGAAATATGCAGCAGGTGGTACGCTTTAGCCAGAAGAATAGCCTGGGTCCCCTTGCCCGCGCCCGGAGGACCGAGAAGAACAAGGTTCAAAGGATGCGAATCCGTCATCCCAGACGCCCCCTTACTCTTCCTTTTTTCATGAACCCCTCATAATGTCTCATGAGCATGTGGGATTCTATTTGCCGCATTGTATCCAGCATGACGCCCACAACGATAAGAAGCCCGGTCCCTCCGAAAAAACTGGCAACGAGAAAAGGTATCCCGAGCTGACCGTTTATTACACTCGGCAATACCGCTATGATCGTAAGAAAGATCGCGCCGGGTAATGTTATCCGGGTCATTATAAAATCAAGATACTCCGCGGTCTGTTTACCCGGTCTTATGCCGGGGACGAACCCCCCGAAACGTTTCATGTTATTCGCCATGTCAACAGGGTTAAACGTTATGGCGGCGTAAAAATAACAGAAAAACAGTATGAGCAGCGAATATACCACATAGTAAAGGGGTCTCCCCATCATGAGAGAACTCGCCATGCTCTGGAGGGCCCGGTGCGGCACGAAACCCGCAATGGTCGCCGGGAACAATATTATCGATTGAGCGAATATAAT
This sequence comes from Candidatus Omnitrophota bacterium, assembly GCA_034723315.1. GTDB lineage: Bacteria > Omnitrophota > Gorgyraeia > Tantalellales > Tantalellaceae > JAYEOV01. The sequence goes on from JAYEOV010000055.1 coordinate 26,413, forward strand.
GGGAATAACTCCACTCTGGTTCACCCTTAACGGTATATATGTGCTCTGTCCTCCGTATATCTTGCGGCCAACAACCCTTTTAGCATACTGGATCGGGATCTTCCTCTGGCCCTGGGTGATCATGACAACGGCAACTATTACCGCCACGAACATAAACGCAAGAAAGACGATCTTAAAAGGATCTATCTGTGCCTGACCCTGCGTGCCTGGTGTAGCCAGAGATATCAGCTGGATCAGCGCCGCAGGGAGCCTTGAGATGATACCTGCCGTTATGATCAGCGAAATACCGTTTCCTATCCCTTTTTCCTGTATCTGTTCCCCCAGCCACATTATAAAAGCAGTGCCGGTAGTAAGAGTTATGACGGTAAGTATGCGGAAACCCCAGCCCGGATACTGCACTATCTGCAAACCCTGGAACCTGGCGGGGTTTTCAAGCCACAAAGCGATGAAAAACGCCTGTATTACGGATAAAACGACCGTGCCGTACCTTGTATACTGCGTTATCGCCTTGCGGCCTTCGTCCCCCTGCCTTGCAAGGCGCTCCAGGGCCGGGATGACAGTTGTCAACAGCTGCAGGATGATGGATGCCGATATGTACGGCATGATCCCCAGCGCGAATATGGTCAACCTCTGCATGGCGCCCCCGGAGAACATGTTCATGATCCCGAAAAGCGTCCCGCCCTGGGTCCTGGCGATATTATCAAAGAACTGAGCGAGCTTCGCGCCGTCTATACCGGGAGTTGGGACGAAAGCCCCTATCCTGAAAACGGCGATAAGCCCGAGCGTGAAAAGGATCTTCTTTTTCAGATCGGGTATTTTGAGAATATTTGTCAACGCCTCAAACACGTTCTCTCCTTATAAGACCATTGTGTGATTGATTACAGTGATTTTAAAAAGATTACAGTGATTCCTCGATAGTAAACAATCTCCGTAATCCAACCGTTAATCTCCGTAATCATTATCTAGGATCCGGATTCTGTCTTGTCTTTCTTAACTTTCAGGCTCACAACTTCAACCTTCCCGCCTGCTTCCTCGATCGATTTCCTCGCGCCGGCGGAAAAGGCGTCTGCTTTTACCGTTATCGCTTTATCCAGCTTTCCTTTGCCCAGGACCTTGAAAGGCAGTCTCTTTTTCCTGAGTATCTTTTTAGCTACCAGGAATTCCTTGTCAACTACGGACCCGTCCACTATCAGAGTGGTCTTCTGCAAAGTATCTATGTTGACAACGCTCCACTCTCGCCTGAACTTATTGGTAAACCCTCTTTTGGGGACACGCCTGACAAGGGGCATCTGCCCGCCCTCAAACCCGGGGGTATAAACACCTCCACCGGACCTTTGTTTCGCGCCTTTATGGCCGCGCCCGCTTGTCTTTCCCCGCCCGGACCCTACACCGCGGCCTTTGCGTTTACTGTTGCCCTTACTGCGGGGCCTCCTTATATCCTGTAGTCTCAAACCCATTCTTTCAATCCTCAGTTTTCAAAAAAGAAAATTCCTACTATATTAAATTACATTCGTTCTCAGTCCCGGCGCTTGTGTCCCTTACCTTGAACCCAAAACCCGGAAACCAGATCTATCCCCTTCTCCTCAACCGAAGCCGCTCAAAACCGTCTATCGCGGCCCTTATCACGTTTATGGGATTTCGGGAACCGAGACTTTTCGTAAGAATATTCTTGATGCCTGCGGCATCACAAAGAGCTCTCACCGGCCCACCGGCGATCACCCCCGTTCCGGGTCCCGCGGGTTTCAGCAGCACCTTCGTTGCTTTGAACCTTCCGATAACCTCGTGGGGTATCGTATCCCCTCTCATTTTCACTTTAATAAAATTCAGCTTCGCTTTAGCGGCGCCTTTCTTTATCGCCTCGGCAACCTCGTTGGATTTCCCGAAACCTACACCGACCTCTCCTTTCCCATCACCGGCGATAACCAGGGCGCTGAACGAAAAGTTCTTGCCGCCCTTAACGACCTTTGCAACCCTGTTTATCTTCACAACGCGTTCAATGCGCTCGCCTTCAGCCTTCTCTTCGGCTCCCGGCCTCTCAGAAACACCATGAGGTGTTTTACCTTCTTTTCTGGACGCCTCATTTCCGGTCTCAGGACCAATTCCCCGTTTGTCTTCGGCTGAAACGGACTCAGCGGCCTCACCGGCGTCCCCGCCGGGATCTTTACCGCCCTTTACGACCGTATTTTCCTTTTTCTTCGCTTCCAGATCCATTCTTTCCTCGTCAGACATCTATCCTCCTAAATAATGAGGCCATAACTTATGGAGCCCTTCGACAGGCTCAGGATAAACGGAGCGACATAAGTTGTAAAGCCGAATTTATGCACAGCTAAATGAGGTCACAACTTATGGAACCCCGGTACTCCGCCCGGGATAAACTCCGTAAACATAAGTTGTATGGCCGAATTCCCTGGCCAATTAGAGAAACGCCGATGCCAGGGCCCCTGTAAGTTTAGCGGGGAAGAATAACACGATGTATGCAAATCTAAATGAGACCTCAATTTAACGAAATGCGGCAAAATTAAGTTGCACTGTCGAATTTACCCCGAACCCTGAAAGGGTGCGGGGCTTTGCAAACTAATGATATACAAGCATCACCACGCTCGTAAATCATGTGCTTATTTAGAACTTCAGACCGTGCTCCCTGGCCGCGTTCGCCAGAGCTTTTATGGTACCGTGATACCTGTAGCCCCCCCTGTCGAACGCCACTTTCTTTATACCTTTTTTCCCGGCGACCTTGGCTATCTCCTCCCCCAGCGCAGAGGCAAATTTCATGTTCTTGCGCGTTCCCGATTCCGTTTTGACCCAGGATGCGGACAACTTTTTCGTCGAAACCCCGCATATGGTCTTGCCCTCCACATCGTCAATTACCTGGACATAAATGTTCTTGTTGCTCTTGTGCACGCTCATCCTGGGCTGTTCGGAGGTCCCGGAAATCCTTTTTCTTATCGATCTCTTTCGCCTTTCTCTTCTCTGTTTTTTATCCATCTTTTTTTCTTATCGTATATGTTCCGGCCTTAAAACTACACATTTGATACGCGAGGGCAAAATCAGGCTATGCTCTTGCCCTGCTTCTGCCTCACATACTCTCCCTCGTACCTGATTCCCTTACCTTTGTAAGGCTCGGGAGGATAAAAGTTCCTGATCTCGGCCGCTACCTCGCCGACCTTCTGTTTGTCCATCCCTTTAACTACTATATCCGTGGGGCTTGGTGTCTCTATGGTAATATCTTCTGGAGGGGTATAATTGAGGCTATGTGAAAATCCGATGTCAACGACCAGTGTCTTCCCCTTTATCTGGGACTTATACCCAACCCCCTGGATCTTCAGCTTCTTCTCGAACCCTTCCGTCAGCCCCGTTACCATATTTTGGATAAGGCTCCTCGTGGTGCCGTGCAAGGCCCTGTGCTCCCTTGAATCCGACGGCCTTTTGACCAGAATCTTTTTGTCTTCTACCACGGCCGTAAAACCATCGGGGATAACATGTTCAAGCGTTTTTCCCTTGCCTTCTATTTTTACCCTGTTCCCTTCTATGGTTACTTTTATTCCACTCGGGATATCTACAAGGCGCCTTCCAACTCTTGACATCTATTTTCTCTCCTTTAACCTCAGATCCTTCGACTCGGTCGCACAGTTGCTCCCTCGCTCAGAATAAATTCGCACTTATGATTTACTCTCACTATCGTGTTCGTAAATCATGTGCTCATTTACCAAATCTGACAGAGAAGTTCTCCGCCCAGACCCTGCTCTCTTGCCTCCCTGTCCGTCAACAATCCTTTACTCGTGGAAAGGACCGCTATGCCAACCCCCCCCATCACGCTTCTTATTTTTTTCGCGGGAACATACTGCCGCCGGCCGGGTTTTGAGATCTTCTTGAGGTTCTCCATTACCGGTTTTCCGTCCTCAAGATATTTCAAGTAAATCTTTATCTGGTCCTGCTTGTTATCTTCGATAACAGCATAATTTTCGATAAAACCCTCTTTTTTAGCGATCCCCATGATTGATTCGAGGGTGCCGGATCGCTTTATAATAGCGGTTTTTTTACCCGCCATTATGGCGTTCCGTATCACCGTAAGCTGATCCGCGATCAAATCCGTAATACTCATATATCTTCTCCTCTGTTTCGTCGCTCGTGAATCGTACACGGGTCACGAGACACGAGTCACGAAATTACCAGCTTGCCTTCCTTACCCCGGGAATATCACCGCGCGATGCCAGTTCTCTGAAACATATGCGGCACAACTTAAACCTCTTCATGTAACCTTTCTTTCTGCCGCATATCTGGCACCTCGTAATGACCCTTGTGCTGAATTTCGGCTCTTTTTTGGATTTCTCTATAAGCCCTTTTTTTGCCATTTTTTACCTGTCTTGCTGTTTGTTTCTGTCCCGCGTTCTGCAGACCGCAAATGTAACTTAAAACCTATTTTCTTGCAAAAGGCATGCCAAAACCTTGCAGGAGGCTCAAAGCCTCCTCTTTTCCTTCGGCCGTAGTGACAAAACATATGTCCATGCCGTGTGTCATGGGTATCTTGTCAAGTTCCAGCTCCGGAAATATCGTTTGCTCCTTTATTCCAAGCGTATAGTTCCCGTGCTGGTCAAAAGCCGTTCTTGGTACGCCGCGAAAGTCACGGATCCTGGGTATGACGAAATTTATCAACCTGTCCAGGAATTCGTACATCCTCTGCCTGCGCAGCGTCACCTTGAAACCCACGGGAACCCCGCTTCTGATCTTGAAGTTGGAGATCGATTTTTTCGCCTTCGCAAGCGCCGGTCTCTGCCCGGTAATGGCCGCAAGCTCATCTCTGACCGGCTCGATCAGGTCTTTCTGGTGGGCCATTTCGCCTATCCCCACGTTTATCACGATCTTCTCAAGACGCGGAACATCCATCCTGTTCTTGTGGCCGAACTTCTTCATTAGATCCGGCACTATGTCTTTTTCATATTCATCTTTAAGTCTTGCCATACCTGTCTCTTTCTATTATCTGTGGCCCGTTACCTGTCGCTCGTGACTCGTATACGAGACACCCTCGGCTTCGCTCGGGGCAGGCGAGTTACGATGCTATAATACCTCCCTGCACTTCTTGCAGTAGCGAACCTTGCTGCCGTCCGCGAGAATATCCACTCCTACCCTCGCAGAGCGGTTGCAGCCCTTACAGACCACGGATAGATTAGCAACAGCTATAGAGGATTCCCTTTGAATAATACCTCCCTGCTCGTTCTGTTGCGTCTTTCTCGTGTGTTTTTTCGTAAAATTCACGCCCTGCACTATGGCCCTGTTCCGGCGGGGATTAACCTTAAGCACCTTTCCGGTCTTCCCCTTGTCTTTCCCCGCGAGAACCTTTACCGTATCGTTCTTTTTTATATGAAGCATATGTTAGACAACCTCCGGGGCCAGAGAAATGATCTTCATGAATTTCTTTCTACGAAGTTCGCGTGCCACCGGCCCGAACACGCGCGTCCCGCGCGGATTGCCGTCCTTGTCAATAATGACCACGGCGTTATGGTCAAATTTGAGAACCGTCCCGTCCTCGCGAAGTATCGGATAGGCCGTCCTGACTATCACTCCCCGCACGACCTCACCTTTTTTTACTTCCGCGGTCGGGGTGGACTCCTTTATATTGCACGTTATGACATCTCCGATCTCCGCGGTGCGTTTCCCTGATCTCCCGATCACTCCTATCATCGAAGCCCTTTTGGCACCGCTGTTATCGGCTACGTCCAAAATACTACCCATAATAAGCATTATCGCTAACCTCTTTGCGCTTTTTCAAGTATCTCCACTATTTTCCAGGGTTTACTCCTGGAAATCGGACGGCATTCCATAATCTTTACAAGGTCCCCGACCGATGCCTCGTTCTTTTCGTCGTGCGCCTTTATTTTTTTGCGCTTCTTGACGAATTTCTTGTAAAGAGGATGTATCTTGCGTGTCTCCCATCTGACCGTGACGGTTTTGTTCATCTTATCGCTGACCACGGTCCCGATTATGCTTTTCCTGTTAGATCTTTTGCCCTTCAACTCTTTTCTCCTTCAGTATAGTGTAACACCTGGCTATATCGCGTCTTAGGAACCGGAACCTGTTCGGCCTTTCCACGCGACCAGTCGTGATCTCAGATCTCAATTTGAATAACTGTTCCTTTAAAGAAAGCATCAGGTGTTCTATTTCGGCTTCCGTCATGTTCCTTATTTCGCCTGCCTTCACGTCCTGCCTCCTCTTGATACAAACTTCGTCTTCATGGAAAGTTTATGCGCGGCAAGGCGGAAAGCTTCCCTTGCCATATCGTAAGGAATCCCTTCCATCTCGAAAATGATCCTTCCCTTTTTCGTCACGGCGACCCATCCGGCCGGAGACCCCTTCCCTTTTCCCATACGCGTTTCAGCGGCTGTCTTTGTCACCGGTTTGTCGGGAAACACACGGATCCAGAGTTTCCCGGCCCTGCCGGTATGCCTCATAAGGGCAATCCTGGCGGCTTCTATCTGCCTGTCGGACATCCAGGCGGTTTCCAGCGCCTTCAAACCGAATTCCCCGAAATTCAGGCTGGATGAATAACTCTTCCCCGCGCGCTTTCCTCTCTGCTGTTTTCTGAATTTGACCCTCTTGGGCATCAAAGCCATATTCGCGCTACTCCTCGGTTTTAGTTTCCGCTTTTTCAGATCCGGATTCCCGGTCCTCTTCAGCCTTTTTCGTTTTCGGTCGGGTATCGAATTTTTCGCCCTTGTATATCCACACTTTCACCCCGATAATCCCGTAAGCGGTCCTGGCCTCGGTAAAACCATAATCTATATCAGCCCTTATCGTCTGGAGCGGGATCTTGCCCCACTTGTAACCTTCTGACCTGGCTATCTCTGCCCCCCCAAGCCGTCCCGAACATTTGATCTTGATTCCCTCGCCTCCCGCGTCCTTGAGCGACTGGATGGCTTTCTTCATCGCACGGCGGAAAGCTATCCTTTTCACAAGCTGGAAAGCTATGCTGTCAGCGACTATTTTCGCATCAAATGCCGGATTCGGCACCTCCTTAATATCAACAAAAAGCTTGCTCTGGTCGCCTACGATATTCTGAATTTGCTCCTTCAGCATCTCTATCTGTCCGCCCCTGCGTCCTATTACTATCCCCGGCCGTCCCGAGTAGATCATGACGCGAACACGGTTGCTCGCCCTCTCGATATCAATGTGGGACACCATCGCCCGGGACAGCTCTTTTTCGACCAGCTTCCTTACTTTCGCGTCCTGTAAAAGCTTTTCCGGGTACTCCTCTTTGTTGGCGTACCAGCGGCTGTTCCAGTCGCGAATAACTCCTATACGAAAACTGATCGGATGAACTTTTTGTCCCATATCATTTGCTCCCTGAGTCTTTCTTCGTGCCCTTTTCGGATGTGATCCTGTCAAGCTCGACATAAATATGCGCCGTCCTGTGCCTCACAGGCGTCGCCCGGCCCATCGTCGCCGCTCTGAAACGCGCGAGCATGGGGCCGCCGTCGGCTCTTATTACCGAAATGAACACGTCCTTTGAAAGAAGTTTTTCCTGCTTCCCCTGGTTGACGTTCGCAAAGGCTGAACTTAATACCTTCTTTATCGGCACGGATGCCCTTTTATTCACGCTGTCCAGGATGGAATTCGCCTCTTCCAGTGTCTTTCCTTTTACAAGATCGAGGACCAGCCGGGCTTTCCGTGCCGATATCCTCAAATATTTCGCTTTCGCTTTCGCAAGCATTCTCAATTTTCCTTTTCTTTAGAAGCCCTGCGCCTGTTTTCACAGGGATGATAAAAGTCGTACTACGTCTTCTCCATCGACTGCTTTTGCGCGGCGCCGTGGGACCGAAAAACACGCGTCGGCGCAAACTCACCAAGTTTATGCCCTACCATGTTCTCTGTAATGAACACCGAATGAAAAGTCTTACCGTTATGCACCGAAATTGTCATCCCCACGAATTCCGGCAACACAACGGACCTCCTCGACCACGTCTTGATCGGTTTCTTGCTGCCGCTGTCCAGTATCTTGTTCACCTTTTTCATCAGGCTTTTGTCAACAAAAGGGCCTTTTTTGATCGAACGTGACATAATCCTCTCCTCGCGATATTCGAAATAGCTAATGGCTCACTGATGAACCACTAATTTTTCTTTTTTCTCCGCTTTATTATTTTCTTGTCCGATGCCTTGTTCTTTTTCCTTGTTTTCAGACCTTTGGTGATCTTACCCCACGGGGTAACGGGATGACGACCCCCGGACGATTTGCCTTCCCCTCCGCCCATCGGATGATCTACAGGGTTTTTCGCCACTGCCCTTGTCTTAGGCCTTCTCCCGATATACCTTGTCCGGCCGGCTTTTCCCAGTGAAATATTTTCATGATCAGGGTTCCCTACCTGCCCCAGGGTAGCGTAACAATCTCCGCTTACCAGGCGGACCTCCCCGCTGGGCATACGCAGGTGTATGTCCTTCCCGTCTTTTGCCTCAACTACTGCGCTATTGCCCGCTGAACGGGCGATCTTTGCTCCCCGGCCGGGTATCATCTCGATGCAATAAACCGAAGAACCAAGAGGAACGTCCCTGAGGGGCATCGAATTCCCCGTCTCTATCTTCACCCCGGAGCCGCAATACACGGTACTTTCCAGCTTCAGCCCTATGGGCGCTATAGCGTACGCTTTTTCCCCGTCCTCGTACCGTATTAGAGCGATCCGGGCCGAACGGTTCGGATCGTATTCTATTGCCTCAATAACGCCGGAAAGCCCCTTCTTGGAATATCGAAAATCGATAATGCGGTAACGCCTCTTATGCCCTCCCCCTCTGGCTGCTATCGTTCTTCTGCCGTAATTGTTTCTCCCGCCTTTTTTACGAAGCGCCCGGGTCAATGATTTTTCCGGCTTCGTCTTTGTTATCTCCTTGAAATCCGAACTACTCCCCCAGCGCCTTCCCGGAGTGACAGCGTTGTATTTTTTCGTTCCCATGTTATGTAACCTCTATCCTGCTGTCAGGCTTAAGCGTCACAATGGCCTTTTTCCATGATGATGTCATCCCCTCGCGGAACCTGACCCTTCTTTTCTTCCCTTTTATGTTCATGACGTGGACCGAATCGACTTTGACCTTGTAAATATCTTCCACGGCCTTCTTTATCTCTATCTTGTTAGTTTTCTTGTCGACCCTGAAAAGATACTTGTTCTTGGTCAGGAGATCCGCCCCCTTTTCAGTGCGGATCATGTTCTTGATAATATCGTGATGCGTTCTCATTTTAATCTCTCAACCACTTTTTCCAGCGCCTCTTTTTCTATCACAAGGCTCTCGTTAAGAAGGACATCCCTGGCGTTTATGCTCTTCCCCTCCTTCAGGTTTACGTGCTTAAGGTTTCTGGACGACCTCTTTAAGCCTTCTGTTATACTGTCAACGACTACCAGTGTGCGGCCCTCTGTTTTCAGCTTCTTCAGAATACCCCTGAATTCTCTCGTCTTGGGATCTATCAGTTCGATCTTTACCACCGCTTTTATCATCTGTTCGAGCAGCCTGGCATTCAGACTTGAAAGCAGAGCTTTTCTCATGGCTTTTTTCGGCATCGAATACCCGAAATCCCGCGGTTTGGGCCCGAAAATCGTTCCTCCGTGACGCCAGAGCGGGTTCCTCGATGAACCGAAACGAGCGCGACCAGTCCCCTTCTGTCTCCACGGTTTTGAACCGCCGCCTGATATCTCCGCCCTTGTCTTCGTCGAAGCCGTGCCCCTGCGGATATTCGCCTCGTACATCTTCTTTACTTCATAAAGCAGAACCATATTCACGTGGCCGTCAAACAATTTCTCATCAAGCTGAATATTGTCAACGACCTTGCCTTCCAGATCATAAACCGGCAGTTTCGTGCTAAGCTGTTCTTTTTTACTCTTTGTTTCCTTCTTTTTTTCCGCCATTGCCTTTGCTCTTTACCTCTTCTTCTTTTTTTAAAACTGCCTTCTCCTCTTCTTCCTTTTTCTCATTCTCGTTTTCAGCAGCTCTTTCTTCTTTTACCGGCGCTTTCTGTTCAACGCGTTCCTGCCCTTCTTCGGGTGCTTCTTTTGTTTCTTCTGGAACTTCCTCACGCGGCGCTACCGGTTTTTTCTTCGCATACCTCATCACCAGGTACGAGCCAGTGGCTCCTGGAACAGCTCCTCTTACGATAACGGTGTTACTCTCGCTATAAACATCGATAACCTCAAGATTCTGCACCGTTATCTGCCTGTTGCCCATGTGCCCCGCACCGCCGTGACCTTTCATAATGCGCGAGGGATACGAACTTGCACCCATCGATCCCGGGGCGCGGTGTGCCATGGAACCGTGGGTCGCTTTTCCGCCGGACCATCCGCATCTTTTCATGCCGCCCTGGAACCCTTTACCTTTCGATACGCCCATGACGTCAAGTAAATCCCCCTTCTGAAATATCCTGCAGGTGATCTGGTCACCGATCTTCACCTCTGGCGCCCCCTCGCATCTTATTTCACCGACAAACTTTTTAGGTTTCAGGCCGTTGGCCCTAAGATACTCTCTCTGAGGTTTTTTCAGGCGTTTCTCCTTCGTGTCCTCGTAACCCATCTGCACAGCGTTGTACCCGTCTTTTTCATCCACCTTAAAGGCCTGCACAAAACACGGTCCGGCCTCAATGACCGTGACCGGGATCTTGTTCCCCTCTTCTCCAAAAATCTGGGTCATACCTATTTTTTTTCCCAATAATCCCGAAATCATCGCTTTTGCCTCGTTTATTAGTCGTTAGTTCTTTAGTCTTTAGTGAACAGTTATAGTAGGTCACCTTTAAAGGTGACCTACTATCTATTCACTAACGACTAACGACTATTCACTATTTTATCTCTACATCCACGCCCGCAGGAAGGTCCAGTTTCCGCAAAGCGTCTATCGTCTTCGTTGTGGGATCCACAATATCCAGAAGCCGCTTGTGCGTTTTAATTTCAAACTGCTCCCGGGATTTTTTATCAACGTGAGGTGACCTCAGGACCGTAAAAAGCTCGCGTTTTGTCGGCAAAGGAACGGGTCCGTTCACCGACGCGCCGGTTTTCTTCACCGTCTCTACGATCTCCTCCATCGACACGTCGAGCAGCTTGTGATCGAACGATTTCAAACGTAATCGTATTTTTGATGGTTTCGACTTTTTTGCCATGTCTATCCTTACGTATTATCGCCAGGTCCGTGTATCGTGGTTCGTGATTTGTGATTCGTGCGGATATAATGCGAAACGATTCACGATTCACGATCCACGATCCACGACCTATTCGATTATCTCCGAGACAACCCCGGCGCCTACCGTGTGTCCGCCTTCCCTGATGGCGAACCTTAACTCCTTCTCAAGCGCTATCGGGCTTATCAGTTCAACATTAACGCTCACGTTGTCGCCCGGCATCACCATCTCCACTCCCTCCGGAAGCTGTACCACACCCGTCACGTCCGTCGTCCTGATGTAGAACTGCGGCCTGTACCCGTTGAAAAACGGCGTGTGACGCCCCCCTTCTTCCTTGCTCAGAATGTACGCTTCAGCCTTGAACTTCGTGTGCGGCGTGATCGATCCCGGCGCCGCCAGCACCTGGCCCCTCTCGAGGTCCTTCTTCTCTATACCTCTCAGCAGCAGACCCACATTGTCCCCGGCCTGACCGGAATCCAGAAGCTTGCGGAACATCTCAACACCGGTGACCGTGGTCTTCCTCGTCTCGCCGAGACCGACTATCTCTATCTCTTCTCCGACCTTGACCTGCCCCCTCTCGATCCTGCCGGTGCCCACCGTGCCTCTGCCCGTGATCGAGAATACGTCCTCGACCGGCATCAGAAACGGCTTGTCTATATCCCTCGTGGGCGTCGGTATAAAATCGTCTACGGCGGTCATCAGCTCGTCGATGAACTTGCAGTCGGCACTATCCATCGCCCCCTTCGCTTCCATCGCCTTCAGCGCGCTGCCCTTGATTATCGGCGTGTCGTCCCCGGGAAAATCATACTTGCTCAGAAGCTCCCTCACCTCAAGCTCTACAAGTTCAAGAAGCTCGGGGTCGTCCACCATGTCAACCTTGTTCAAAAATACCACTATCGAGGGCACGTTCACCTGCCGCGCAAGAAGTATATGCTCCCTCGTCTGCGGCATCGGACCGTCCGCAGCGGAAACGACCAGTATCGCCCCGTCCATCTGCGCCGCCCCCGTGATCATGTTCTTGATGTAGTCGGCGTGACCCGGACAGTCAATGTGCGCGTAATGCCTCTTTTCCGTCTCGTACTCAACGTGCGCTACGGCGATAGTAATGCCCCTCTCCTTCTCTTCAGGCGCCTTGTCGATGGAATCAAACTCCCGGATCTCGGCCTGCCCCTTGTTCGCAAGATACATCGTTATCGCCGCGGTTAGCGTCGTCTTGCCATGGTCAACGTGACCTATGGTGCCGACATTCAGGTGCGGTTTAGTCCGTTCAAATTTTGCCTTGGCCATTTTTACCTCCTTAAAATTCGGTATTAACTATGAAATATTAATATTACTGCTAAATTTGGTATAAATATTCAATCTACCGATAAACCACTAACTATCTTCTCCGTTATATCTTTAGGCGCTTCTTTATAAAAAGAAGGCTCCATTGTATACGTAGCTCTTCCCTGTGTCAAGCTCCTTAACGCTGTCGCGTAACCGAACATCTGAGCAAGAGGCGCGGCGCCGGAAATTATCTTGGTAGATCCTTTCTGCTGGATGCTCTCGACCTTTATCCTTCGCATGTTCATGTCGCCTATCACATCGCCAAGGTATTCGTCCGGTGTCGTCACTTCAAGCTCCATGATCGGTTCCAGAAGTACCGGATGCGCTTTCTTCAGACCTTCTCTCAAAGCTATCGCGCCGGCATTACTGAAAGCCAGCTCCGAGGAATCGACTTCATGATAGGATCCGTCGTAAAGCGTGACCTTCATATCCGTTACGGGATATCCGGCAATAACGCCCGTCTTGGCGGCGTCCCTCACGCCTTTCTCAATAGCCGAAAAATATTCCCTGGGTATGGTCCCGCCTTTTATCTCCTCTTCGAAAACGATCTCCGCGCCCTTTTCCCCGGGCTCTATCCTTACTTCCACGTGCCCGTACTGTCCGTGTCCTCCCGTCTGCTGAATGAATTTTCCCGTCGCTTTGACCGCCTGGGTGATAGTCTCCCTGTACGCCACCTGTGGACTTCCCACTCTTGTATCGACCTTGAACTCCCTTTTGAGCCTGTCAACTATGATCTCAAGGTGCAGTTCACCCATACCGTTTATGAGAGTCTGTCCTGTTTCCTCGTTATAGCTGACCCTGAAAGACGGGTCCTCGGTCACTACTTTCTTAAGGGCCTCTCCCATCTTATCCTGGCCTATCCTTGTTTCTGGCTCTATCGCCATCGAGATCACCGGATCCGGGTATTTTATCCTTTCCAGCGTCACGGGATGCCTTTCATCACAAAGCGTGTGAGCCGTGAACGTATTCTTAAGTCCCACAAGGCCTACTATCTGTCCCGCGCCCGCGGTTTTTATCATCTCCCGCTGGTCCGCGTGGATCGACAGGATCTGACCTATTCTCTCCTTCTTCTCCGTTGTAGAGTTGAAAACATACGTTCCCGACTCCAACTTTCCTGAATATACCCTCACAAACGTAACGGTTCCGACAAAAGGGTCTGTCATGACCTTGTACGCGTACGCGCACAAGGGCTGTTCCTCGTCGGGCGCAACGGCAACTTCCTGTTCCGTCTTCGGGTTAATGGCCTTGGGCGAAATGACATCAACGGGCGACGGCAGGTAATCACATACAGCGTCCAGTACTAATTTCATGCCTTTGTTCTTCAGCGCCGACCCGCACATTACCGGAACGAATAGGTTCTTGTTCGTAACCCTCCGGATATAAGTTTTCAGCTGATGCGGATATATGCCCTTGTCCTCCAGGTAAAGTCTCTCGACCTCTTCATCAACGTCAGCGATATTTTCTATCAGGTTATGCCTCCAGTGGCTCGAAATATCTTTCATTTCCTCCGGGATATCCTGTTCGACTATCTCGCCAAGGTCCCCTTCTTCACCGAACATGTACGCTTTGCAGGTAACAAGATCTATTATTCCACTGAAGGAGTCCTCTTTCCCGATCGGGATCTGTATCGGCGTGGCGTTAGTGCCGAGTTTCTTGTGCATGTCGATTATGACCTTATAGAAATCGGCACCCGTACGGTCAATCTTGTTTATCAGGGCTATTTTGGGAACCTCATAATGATCCGCCTGGCGCCACACTGTCTCTGTCTGCGGCTGGACCCCTCCCACCGCACAGAATACGACCAGTGTCCCGTCAAGCACTTTCAGGGACCGTTCGACCTCTATGGTAAAATCCACATGTCCCGGGGTATCTATTATGTTGATCTTCTTGTCATTCCATAAACAGGTAGTGACCGCGCTTGTTATGGTTATACCGCGCTCCTGTTCCTGCTCCATCCAGTCCATGACGGCGGTGCCGTCGTGGACCTCCCCCATCTTGTGGATCTTGCCGCTATGGTACAGTATCCTCTCGGTGGTTGTCGTCTTCCCGGCATCTATATGGGCTATTATCCCTATATTTCTTATGTTTTTTATGTCTTCTTTTTGTCCCATGTATATTGTTTTCTTTGTAGCTGTTTATATCTCGTGACTCGTCGCTCGTGAATCGTGAATCGTATGCGAACGACGAGTTACGAGCGACGAAATCAACTTTTTCAGAGATCCCTCGACTTACAACTTAGCTTCTATGTCATTCCCGCGAATGCGGGAATCTGTTAACCTCATTAGATCCCGTGTCTCGCTTCCGCTCGCTCGGGATGGTGTAAAACCTGCAACTTAACTTCGTTAAGTTGCAGGTTTTACTACCACTTGTAATGGGCGAATGCTTTGTTCGCCTCGGCCATCCTGTGCGTATCCTCGCGCTTTTTTATCGAGGGGCCCTCTTTTTTATACGCGTTCAACATCTCATCCGCCAATTTCACCTTCATCGGCTTGCCTTTCTGCTGCCTGGCAAAATCTCTTATCCATCTCATCGCGATGAATTGGCCCCTTTCGACCTTTACTTCGATAGGCACCTGATATGTTGCCCCGCCTATCCTCCTGGATTTTACTTCCAGGAGTGGACGGGCATTTTCAACGGCCTGAATGAAAACTTCAAGCGGGTCCCTATCCGCGACCTTCTCCTTTATTGTATCAAGAGCCCCATAGACTATCTTTTCAGCCAGGGATTTCTTGCCGCGCTCCATGACCATATTAACGAATTTGCCGAGGATCTTACTTCTGTATTTTGGATCTGGTAGCGGCTCGCGTCTTTCTGCTCTACGTCTCCTCATATTTTTTCCTCTGTTCTTTGTTACGATTCACCAGAACCCATTTCATAACCTTGTTCGTTACGCGGCTGAGCGAAAAGACCATTGACAAGGCCTGAGGGGCAAAATGCCCGGAAACGTAGCCGGTGCGCTACGTTGAGGAGATTTTGCCCTGAAAACGCAGTCAAGGGGCTTTGCAGCCAGCCGCAGTAGAACAGGGTTATGAAATGGGTTCTAATCACTGTTTAGGCCTTTTCGCTCCGTATTTTGACCTGCCCCTCCTACGCGCATCCACGCCCGAAGCATCCAGAGACCCACGTATGATATGGTATCTCACACCCGGAAGGTCTTTTACTCTGCCACCGCGGATCGTCACGATAGAGTGCTCCTGCAGGTTATGCCCCTCGCCGGGTATGTACGCTGTCACTTCCATCTTGTTCGTCAAGCGCACTCTGGTGATCTTTCTGAGCGCGGAATTCGGTTTTTTCGGGGTTCTTGTCTTCACCTGCAGACACACACCTCTGCGCTGCGGACAAGACTGCAGTGCAGGCGCCTTTTTCTTCTCTTTTATGACTTTCCTGCCTTTGCGGATCAACTGATTTATCGTAGGCATATATGCTCCTTCTCCTAATAAATATCTCATGCCAGACCGCGGCCTACCGCCCGTGGTCTATTGACTATTCATCTTCCTCTTCGGTTTCTTTCTCTTTAGCCACCGCTTCTTCCTCTTCTGCCGCGGGCTTCAGTATCTCGCGGTCCAGCTTTATGTTAAGGTGCGACTCAAAACCTGTCCCCGCGGGTATAAGATGTCCCATGATAATGTTTTCCTTAAGCCCCGTCAGGTTATCCACCCTGCCGGCAGTAGCGGCCTCTGTAAGAACCCGGGTGGTTTCTTGAAAGCTCGCGGCGGAAATGAAGCTCTCGGTTGTCAGAGACGACTTGGTTATGCCCTGAAGCAGAGGTTCGGCAGCAGCGGTCTTCTTTTTCTTCTTCATTACCTTCTCGTTCTCTTTCTTGAAGGCGGTCTTTTCCACCTTGTCACCGACAAGGAATCGCGTATCCCCGTTGTCGGTTATTTTAACGTTCCTCAGCATCTGTTTTATGATGACCTCTATGTGCTTATCGTTTATCTGGACCCCCTGTAAACGGTATACTTCCTGGACCTCATTAAGAAGATATTCCTGCAGCGCTTTTTCCCCCGAAACACGCAGGATATCCTGAGGGACCACGGGCCCGTCCACCAGCTGCTCGCCTGCCTTGACCTTGTCCCCGCGATACACGTTCAGGTGTTTCCCGTGAGGTATCAGGTATTCCTTTCTCATTCCTGTTTCACTTTCGATTATTATTCTTTTCTGTCCCTTCTTAGACTCTCCGAACTCGACCATCCCGTCAATCTCGCTTATTATCGAGGGGTCTTGAGGCTTTCTGGCCTCAAAAAGCTCCGCGACGCGCGGCAGACCTCCCGTTATGTCTTTCGTCTTCGTCATCACGCGGTGTGTCTTTGCAAGTACGTCACCGGCCTTGACATCCTGCTTGTCCTCAACGGCAATGTGAGCTCCTACGGGCAGAGGATAAATGGCTTCGACCTCGTTCTTTTCATTAATAAGGAGAAGCTGCGGGTGGTAGTCCCCTTTTTGGTCGATTATGACCTTGCTCTTGGCTCCCGAAGCCTCATCCCTCTCGATCTTCATGGTCACGTCTTTCTTGATATCCTCGTACTGCACCTTGCCGGGTATCTCGGTCAATATCGGGACTGAATACGGATCCCATTCAGCGAACTTTTGCCCTTTCTTTATAGAAGATCCATCCTTGAAAAAGAGGGAGGACCCCTGTGGGATGGTCTGTCTCTCGATCTCTCTGCCGTCAGTCTCGTTGATACTTATCTGGCCGTTCCTGTTAAGGACCACGAACTTCCCTGGCTCCCTGCTTTCAACAACCTTGAGGTTGTGATACTTGACGATCCCATCCTCTTTGCTCTTGAAAAAAGACTGCTCGATTATCCTGCTGGCGGTACCACCGATATGGAAAGTCCTCATCGTAAGCTGTGTGCCCGGTTCGCCTATAGACTGCGCCGCGACAATACCCACTGCCTCCCCGATCTCCACCAGTTTCCCGGTAGCAAGGTTTTTTCCGTAACATTTCGCGCAGACACCAACATCGGCCTCACAGGTAAGAACGCTTCTTATCCTTATCTTTTCTATACCCGCTTCTTCTATCTTTCTGGCATGTTCCTCGGTTATTATCTCGCCGGCTTTCACTATAACGCTGTCTGTGATGATGTCAACTATATTGTCCAGGGCGGCACGTCCCGTGATCCGCTCGGCCAGCGAGACCACCACCTCATCTCCCTCGATAATGGCAGTGGCGGTAATACCGTTCAGCGTCCCGCAATCGATCTGCTGTATAATCACATCCTGCGCTACGTCAACCAGCCTCCTTGTGAGGTACCCGGAATCCGCTGTCTTGAGAGCGGTATCGGCAAGACCTTTTCGGGCGCCGTGGGTTGAGATGAAGTACTCCAGCACGGTCAGCCCTTCGCGAAAGTTCGCGGTGATGGGGGTCTCTATGATCTCTCCGGACGGCTTGGCCATGAGGCCCCTCATGCCGGCAAGCTGTCTGATCTGCTGACGCGATCCCCTTGCGCCGGAATCGGCCATCATGAACACCGGATTAAAACTGTCAAGATGGCGAAACACCAGACTGGACACGTCCTCAGTAATATGTGTCCAGATGTCAATGATCTTGTTATACCTTTCACCGTCGGTTATAAAACCTCTCTGGTACTGGCTCTGTATCTTATTTACCTCTGTCTGCGCTTTTTCTATCCTTATGTCCTTCTCTTTGGGGACTTCCAGGTCTGAGACGGCCATTGAAGCGCCCGAAAGGGTGGATTCTTCAAACCCGAGCTTCTTCATCCTGTCCAGCAGGCGGACCGTCTCCTGGTGCCCTTTCAACCTGTAACAGTCGGAGATGACCTGGCTGACCCTCTTTTTGTTCATCGGTTCGTTATAATAAGGCATGCCTTCCGGAAGTATGTCGTTGAAGACGACCCTGCCCACTGTAGTTTCTATTAATTCTCCTTTTATCCTTATCTTTATTTTCGCCAGTTTGTCAACTTCTTCGTTCTGGTAAGCCACGATCACCTCATCCTTATCGGCGAACATCATCCCTTCGCCCTTCGCTCCGGCTCTCTGTTTTGTGAGGTAATACGCGCCCAGGACTATATCCTGAGAAGGGGTAGCGATCGGGCGGCCGTTAGCGGGAGAAAAAATATTGTTAGCGGCGTTCATTATAATTCGCGCTTCCATCTGCGCTTCCAGGGACAGCGGGATATGTACCGCCATCTGGTCGCCGTCGAAATCGGCGTTAAAGGCGGCACAGACCAGGGGGTGTACTCTTATCGCTTTTCCCTCGATAAGTTTGGGCTGGAAAGCCTGTATCCCCAGGCGATGAAGCGTGGGCGCTCTGTTCAGCATCACGGGATGGTCCCTGATGACATCATCCAGGATATCCCATACCTCAGGGTTCTCCTGCTGGACCATCTTCTTTGCGCTCTTTATGGTATGAACGAAACCTTTTTCTCTGAGTTTCCTGATAATGAAAGGCTGAAAAAGCTCCAGAGCCATGATCTTCGGAAGCCCGCATTCGTTGATATTGAGTTCCGGACCGATAACTATCACACTGCGGCCTGAATAATCCACTCTCTTACCCAGAAGGTTCTGTCTGAAACGGCCCTGTTTGCCTTTGAGCATGTCAGCAAGCGATTTCAACGGTCTTCCGCCTGAACCTATGACTTCACGTCCGTGCCTGCCGTTGTCAAAAAGCGCATCGACGGCTTCCTGCAGCATCCTTTTCTCGTTACGGACTATGACCTCGGGTGCTTTAAGTTCCAAGAGCTTCTTAAGACGGTTATTCCGATTAATAACCCTCCTGTAAAGATCGTTCAGGTCACTCGTCGCGAAACGTCCTCCCTCAAGAGGAACAAGGGGCCTGAGATCAGGAGGTATGACGGGTATGATATCGAGCACCATCCATTCGGGCTTATTATCGCTTTTCCGTAATGATTCGACGACCTTCAGCCTTTTCATCAGCCTTTTCTTGGTGTTAAGATCCTTTTTCTCCGCGATCTTCGCCATCAGATCGACCGCCACGGCATCCATGTCCATCTGCTTTAAAATCTCTCTTATGGCCTCGGCGCCCATCATCGCTGTGAACTTGTCGCCGTATTTATCTTTTGCTTCAAGATACTGCTCCTCGGTAAGCATTTCCAGGACTTTAAGCGGCGTCTCGCCCGTATCCACGACTACATACTGCTCGTAATAAAGGATCCTTTCCAGGTCCCGCATCTTCATGTCAAGTATATTTGCCAGCCTGGAAGGGATGGCCTTAAAGAACCACACATGCGAAACCGGCGCCGCGAGCTTTATACAACCCATCCTTTCCCTGCGAACGCTCGATTTAGTGACTTCCACGCCGCAGCGATCGCAGATTATCCCCTTGTGCTTGATCCTCTTATATTTGCCGCAGTTACACTCGAAGTCTTTTGTGGGGCCAAAAATTCGCTCACAGAATAGTCCGTCCCGTTCGGGTTTCAGCGTCCTATAATTGATGGTTTCCGGTTTCTTGACCTCGTAAAGAACGTTCCTGTTCCCCGCCTTGCGAGTAGCCCATTCCTTGATCTTTTCGGGGGACGCTATCTGTATACGAACTTTGTCAAATTTGCTCACTTTGCGCAGCATGATATTACACCTCTATGTATTCTTTTTGTTCAAGATGGACATCAAGCCCCAGACTCTGCAGCTCCTTTATCAACACGTTGAAAGATTCGGGAGTGCTGGGTTCGAGCATGTTCTCACCCTTTACGATAGTCTCATAGATCTTGGTACGGCCAACCACATCGTCGCTCTTTACCGTGAGAAGCTCCTGCAAGGTGTATGCGGCGCCATATGCTTCCAACGCCCATACTTCCATTTCCCCGAACCTCTGACCCCCGAACTGCGCTTTACCTCCAAGCGGCTGCTGCGTAACCAAAGAATAGGGGCCTATCGATCTCGCGTGCATCTTGTCGTCGGCCAGATGCGCAAGTTTCATCATGTAAATATAACCGACCGTTACCGGCTGATCGAAGGGCTTCCCCGTAAAACCGTCCCGGAGGACTATCTTCCCCGACACGGGCAATTTAGCCTCCTTCATCGCCGCTTCAATGTCGCCTTCTGTGGCGCCGTCAAAGACAGGAGTAGCGACCTTCCAACCCAGCATCTTTGAAGCCCATCCGAGCTGGGTCTCCAGCAACTGCCCGATGTTCATCCTGCTCGGCACGCCCAGAGGATTAAGAACGATATCCAGCGGCGTCCCGTCCGGAAAGTACGGCATGTCCTCTTCCGGCAGTATTTTCGCGACCACGCCTTTATTCCCGTGCCTGCCGGCCATCTTGTCCCCCGCCTGAAGTCTCTTCTTGCTTGCGACAAAGACGGTTATCCTTCTCAGGACCCCGGGCGGAAGCTCGTCACCGTGCTTGATCCTGTCAAGGTCCCTCTCCATCTCGATCATCGTCTGCTCGATCTGACCGTTTATTGTCATGACAACGCTGTTGATCCTGGCCTGGAGTTTTTCGTCGCCGTCAACATACACATTATCAAGATCCGCTTTTTCGAATTTGTTGAGGTCCTTGGCGGTTATCTTAGCGCCGATCTTTATGAGCACCTTCCCGGTCTCCAGGTCTTCCAGGTTGCCGATCAGCTTGCAGCCTATCAGCTTCTGGTGGACCCTTTCCGCCTTTTTCGCCTCAAGCTGGCTGAGGATGTTCTCGTATCCTTCCTTTACGATCTTTCTTTCCTTTGAATCGCGGCGACGCTGTTCTTTTGTAAGCGTCTTGCTCATCTTGCGGGAAAGCTCCTTGACGTCCACCACTATCCCTTCCACCCCTGAAGGAACGCGCAGCGAGACGTCCTTGACGTCGCCCGCTTTTTCACCAAAGATGGCGCGCAGGAGTTTCTCCTCCGGAGACAGTTCCGTCTCGGATTTCGGGGCGACCTTGCCGACCAGTATGCCGCCGGGACCGACCTCCGCCCCGATACGTATAATGCCGTTCTCGCCAAGGTTTTTCAGCGCGTCATCCCCGACGTTGGGTATGTCAGCTGTTACTTCCTCGTTACCAAGCCTCGTATCTCTCGCCTCAAGCTCAAAACGGTTAATGTGCACAGACGTATACGCATCTTCCTTCAGCAATTTCTCGCTGATAAGTATCGCGTCCTCGAAGTTGTAACCCCTCCATGACATGAATCCTACGAGTACGTTCCTGCCCAGGGCCATTTCCCCCATATCCGTGCCTATACCATCGGCCAGCAGGGAGCCTTCCATGACCGTATCTCCTACTCTCACGACCGGCCTCTGGTTTATGCACGTTCTCGCATTGGTCCTTTCGAACTTCTTAAGCGTGTATTTCTCGCCGCCGGAGATTATCTCCGCGCCGTCCACTTTCGTGACCTTGCCCTCCTTCCTGGCCAGCAGCAACGCCCCTGAATCCTTCGCCGTGCGGTGTTCCAGACCGGTCCCGACAATCGGGGCCTCGGGAAACATAAGCGGAACAGCCTGCCTCTGCATATTCGACCCCATCAGAGCGCGGTTCGCGTCATCATGCTCAAGAAAGGGTATAAGACCCGCACAGACGCTTACAAGCTGAAGCGGAGAGACGTCCATGTACTGAACGTTCCTGGCGTCAGCCAGGATGAAGTCGTCTTTGAATCGACAGAAGACCTTATCTCTCCTGAAATGCCCTCTCGCGTCCAGTTTTGAATTCGCCTGGGCTATAATATATTTATCCTCTATATCAGCGGAGAGGTATTCCACCGTATCCAGTACGCGCCCTTTCTCGACCTTTCGGTACGGCGTGACCAGAAAACCGAACCTGTCAACACCCGCGTACGTGCTGAGAGAGTTTATCAATCCTATATTGGGTCCTTCCGGGGTCTCGATGGGACACAACCTGCCGTAATGGGAATAGTGAACATCCCTGACCTCGAAACCCGCGCGTTCGCGGTTGAGCCCGCCCGGACCGAGAGCGCTTAACCTCCTGAGGTGCGTCAATTCGGCAAGCGGATTTGTCTGATCCATGAACTGGGAAAGCCTTCCCCTCGCGAAGAAATCATGTATGACACTCGTGATCAGCTTGGTATTGACCAGGTTATGAGGCATCACTTCTTCCATTTCATAAACGCTCATACGCTCTTTTGCGACGCGCTCGACCCTCGCCAGGCTCATCCTGATCTGGTTTGAAAGCTGCTCTCCCACGCACCTCACGCGCCGGTTCCCCAGATGATCGATATCATCTATGGTTCTCGTTCCCGCCTTTATTTCGAGCAAATGCGAAATGGCCCCGACAAGGATCTTGGCATCAAGCAAATGCGACCCGAGGGTCCTGTTCATGTCAAGCTTGCGATTTATCATGCGGATACCGACATCGGTAAGGTCGTATCTCTTTTCGTCAAAGAACATCTGATGAAGAAGGTTCCGGGCCGCTTCAAGAGTGGGAGGATCCCCGGGTCTCAGCTTACGGTATACGTCAAGATAGGCCTCTTCCCGGGTCTTTGTCCCGTCATATTCAAGGGTTCTTACTATCTCTTTGGGCACATCCCTCAGCAACTTGACCTCCCGTATCTTGCCCGCCCATATCCGGCTGGCGACCGAAGGAGTGATCTTCTCCGTCTGCTGCGCCAATATAGATGAAGTCGTTTCGTCAACGATATCCTCCGCGAGCACCCTTCCAATAAGTTCATCGCACTGCTTCTCACGCTTCAAACGGATCCTTTCGACCCCTCCGAACGCTTTCAGGATATCCTCGTCCCTGGAAAGTCCAAAGATGCGCAGGAAAGTAGTAGCCAGGAATTTCCTCTTTCGGTCTATGTATACATAAAGCAGGTCGGTCTTGTCGAACAGAAATTCGATCCAGGCACCCCTGTCGGGAATAAGCCGTGCTGTATATATGACCTTCCCGGCCACGGAAGAGCTTTCCTCGAATGAGATCCCCGGAGACCTGTGGAGCTGGCTAACCACCACTCTTTCATCACCGTTTATGATGAAAGTGCCCGTCTCCGTCATTAGGGGGATCTCCCCGACATAGACCTCCTGCTCTTTCATCTCGGTCTTCAGCTTCAGTCGCAATTTTATCCTCAAGGGCGCCGCATACGTCAAAGACCGGCGCTTGCACTCCTCGGCGTCATATTTGGGTTGCTTGATATCGTAGTAAAGATATTCTAGCCTGTACTCGCCGCTCTGACTGACTATGGGAAAGACTTCACGAAAGAGCGCTTCCAGCCCGTTATTCTCCCTTTTGGTCTTGGGGGTCCCCCTCTGCAGAAAGTCAGTATATGAATCCACCTGTATCATGATCAGGTTAGGGATATTGTAGACATCCTTC
The DNA here is from genome assembly GCA_034723315.1 of Candidatus Omnitrophota bacterium. Classification (GTDB taxonomy): domain Bacteria; phylum Omnitrophota; class Gorgyraeia; order Tantalellales; family Tantalellaceae; genus JAYEOV01. Next base: position 50,098 of record JAYEOV010000055.1, read on the forward strand.
AGCCTAGCATAACTTTTCCTTTTGACTTTAAGTGCCATCGGCTATCACTTCTCCTGTAATGGGTTTCGGGGTCCGAGTTTTGGGTTTTAGTTCATTTGGAACTCTTACTCCTGGCAACCTAAAACCTAACAACCAACACCTGTCTTCGGTTTCCACAGAGACCTTACTTCAATTCGACCTTCGCGCCGGCTTCTTCCAGCTGCTTCTTCATCTTCTCGGCTTCTTCTTTCGGAATGCCTTCTTTGACCGGTTTGGGTGCGGATTCCACAAGATCTTTTGCCTCCTTAAGCCCAAGACTTGTCAACGCCCTGATCTCCTTAATGACATTGATCTTCTTTGCGCCGATATCGGCGAGAACAACGTCAAAAACGCTTTTCTCTTCCTCGGCACCGCCGGCTCCGGGCGCTCCTGCTCCCACCGTGGCTACCGCCGCGACAGGCGCTGCGGCGCTAACACCGAACCTGTCCTCAAGGGCCTTTACCAGGTCGGAAAGTTCAAGAACGCTCATCTCCTCTAAAGTCTTGATCATTCCTTCCATCTTTTCCGAAAGCTGCGGCTTGGACTCCTCCTCGGATCTCTCTTCCTCGGCAGGGACGGCCTTCTCCTCTACTGGAGTTTCGGCTTTTTTCTCAGCGGCAGGGGCCTCAGCCTTCTCTTCGGCCGGAGCTTCCGCCTGGGTCTTGTCCGCTTTTACCTCTTCCTGTTTCTTCTGTTCCTCAACCATTTTCGATCCTCCTTAGTTATCCTCTGATCTATTCGTCTTCTTGTTTTATTGTGCCGCCTCTTTTTTCTCCTTAACCGCGTTCAAGGCGTACACTATACTTCTTAAAATCGATGACAACCCCCCCACGAAATTAGCGATCGGAGCGTTCATCATTCCGACCACAATGGCAATGAGCTGTTCCCTGCCGGGCAGTTCCGAGAGCTCCTTGATCCTATCTTCCTGCAGGACACGGCCTTCAAGGTAACCTTTTGAGACCTTGAACCCTTTGTTCTTCTTCGAGAACTCCATCATCATTTTCGCCACCTGGACGGGATCCTCTTCGATTATCCCGATTCCCAGCGACTTCTTCTCGCTGAAAGTGTCGTTAAGTTCCTCGATGCCCGCCTGCTTCAATGCTATCCTGGCCAGCCGGTTCTTCATGACCAGATATCTGGATCCAGACTGTCTCATGTTCTTCCGGAACACGTCCATCTCGCTTGCCTTTATGTTCTCAACACTAGCGATAAAAAAACCCTTTCCCCCGGAGACGACATCTTTCATCTCCTTGATCATCATCTCTCTTACTTTATTCCCGTATTTCTCAGCCATTGTGTTTCCTCGCGTTTTATCGCTATGCTTGTTATCGGTTAGAGGTTATCTGTTATCGGTAATCTGGCCACCATTAACCGAACACTGTTAACAGATCACCGATAACTCGTTACAGATCACCGAGAATCCTCTACCCTATCCTGAACTGGTTCTTGTCGAGTTTAAAACCTGGTCCCATGGTAGAGCTCACGGCGATGGATTTAATGTTCTGTATTTTCTGAAGCTTCGGATTGCTGCCCATAACAGCTTGAATGAACGCCACAACGTTCTCAACAAGCGCATTTTCTTCGAAAGACAATTTTCCCACGGGCCCCTTTATGCCGGACTGCTTGTCCATCCTGTATTCGATCTTGCCGGCCTGAAGCTCCTTTACCGCCGTGGCAATCTCGGTTGTCACGGTTCCCGATTTTGGATTGGGCATAAGCCCCCGGGGGCCGAGTATCTTACCCAGCCGGGCGATCTCCCTCATCATCTCAGGCGTCGCAACGGCTACGTCAAAATCGCACCATCCACCGGATACTTTCTTGATCATTTCGTCGCTCCCCACAAAATCCGCGCCCGCTTCCCTGGCCTGCCTCTCGAAATCGCCCTTGCAAAAGACCACGATCCGGACCTTTTTACCCGTCCCGTGGGGCAGGCTCACCGTCCCCCGTATCGGGTTGGATGACTGTTCAAGGCTTAATTTCATCGAAACTTCTACGGTCTGGTCAAATTTTGTCTTCGGACCGTTCTTAAGGATAGCAATTGCTTCCTGCAAATCGTAATTTTTTTTCTTATCGACCAGCTCTTCTATCGCTTTCTGTCTTTTGGTCATTTTTTTCATGTTTTTCCCAGAAAATTTTCGCCAAATTTGTGCTCGAAAACAGGGCTCCGTCCCCTATCCTTCCTCAACCTCGATCCCCATGCTCCTGGCTGAGCCCATTATTATCTTCTCCGCCCCAGCCATGTCTACCGAGTTAAGGTCCTCCATCTTTTCCTTCGCTATTTCTCTCACCTGCTCCATCGTTACCTTACCGACCTTCTCTGCTTTAGGGTTCCCGCTTGCTTTCGCGATGCCCGCCGCTTTTTTAAGCAGAACACTCGCGGGTGGGCTCTTTATGATAAATGAAAATGTCCTGTCTTCGTACAAACTGATGACCACGGGCAGAATCAGCCCCTGTCTGTCCTTTGTCTTGTCGTTGAACTGCTTGCAGAAATCCATTATCGGGATACCGTGCTGGCCGAGCGCCGGCCCGACAGGAGGCGCGGGATTGGCCTGCCCACCCGGACAATGAAGTTTAATCTGCGCCTTGACCTTTTTCGCCATAATAATTCCCTAACGTTTTATCACCAAGTCTGTGATCTGTTATCTGTGATCTGTAATCGGGCACCTTCCACTCATCACAGATCACACATCACTACTTTTTATTCATCCGAAGGCTAAATTTTCTCTATCTGCCAGGTCTCGAGTTCCACGGGAGTGGGCCTGCCAAAGATCGATATCATCACCTTGATCTTGCCCTTTTCGAGGTTCGTTTCCTCTATGGTGCCGTTGAAGTTCTTGAATGGACCGTCCTTGACCCTGACAGCTTCCCCTTGGTCGAACATGACCTTCGGGACAGGTTTCTCTTTCGCTTCCTTTGTCTGCTTCAGTATCTCCTCTATTTCTTCCTCCGCAAGAGGCACAGGTCTTGTCCTGGTCCCGACAAACCCGGTCACTCCCGGCGTGTCCTTGACAAGGTACCAGCTCTTGTCGTTGATCTCCATCTCGATAAGTAAATACCCCGGGAAAAATTTTCTTTCCGAGATCTTTTTCTCCCCTTGTCTTACCTCCGCCACCTTCTCCGTAGGGATCAGTATGCTGCCAATATACTTCTTTTTTCCCGGATCGTTCTCAAGCCGATTCTCAAGCGCCTTTTTTACAGTCGATTCTTTCCCGGTCAAAGTATGGAGTACATACCATTTCTTAGCCATCAGAAAACCCCTCTTATCAAAAAGTTAATGATCCGCGAAAGCACCAGGTCGCACATGCCTATGAACGCTGCCAGTATCATGGTCGAAACCAGGACAACCAGGGTAGAACTTAAGAGTTCTTGTTTGCTCGGCCAGGAGACCTTTTTCATCTCCGTCCTTACCTGGCCGATAAATTTGCCGAATTTTATCATGACGTGCCTGCGCGTTTTTTAAATTTGCTACTATTTATCTGAACTTTTAATATTTTCCTGGCAGGAGAGACAGGCCTTGAACCTGCAACCCCCGGTTTTGGAGACCGGTGCTCTGCCAATTGAGCTACTCTCCTATTTTTAATGGACTCCGTTAGAAAAACATTTTCTAGCGGGGTTAATTCCGGCCTCACAACTTATATTCGATCATCTCCATAAGTTGCGACCTCATTTTACTTCCTTGTGCAGTGTATGTTTGCGTTCAAACCTGCAGTATTTCTTGCGTTCCATGCGGTCGGGATTATTCACCCTGTTCTTCCTCGTTGTATAATTTTGTCTCTTGCAGCTCTCGCACCGCAGAGTGATCGTTTCCGTCGCCGCCTTCTTCTTCGCCATGTCTTTCCTTAAGTTTTATCGCTCCGGGTATCTCGTATCTCGATCCACGAGTCACGATCCACGACCTATTCGATTATCTCCGAGACAACCCCGGCGCCTACCGTGTGTCCGCCTTCCCTGATGGCGAACCTTAACTCCTTCTCAAGCGCTATCGGGCTTATCAGTTCAACATTAACGCTCACGTTGTCGCCCGGCATCACCATCTCCACTCCCTCCGGAAGCTGTACCACACCCGTCACGTCCGTCGTCCTGATGTAGAACTGCGGCCTGTACCCGTTGAAAAACGGCGTGTGACGCCCCCCTTCTTCCTTGCTCAGAATGTACGCTTCAGCCTTGAACTTCGTGTGCGGCGTGATCGATCCCGGCGCCGCCAGCACCTGGCCCCTCTCGAGGTCCTTCTTCTCTATACCTCTCAGCAGCAGACCCACATTGTCCCCGGCCTGACCGGAATCCAGAAGCTTGCGGAACATCTCAACACCGGTGACCGTGGTCTTCCTCGTCTCGCCGAGACCGACTATCTCTATCTCTTCTCCGACCTTGACCTGCCCCCTCTCGATCCTGCCGGTGCCCACCGTGCCTCTGCCCGTGATCGAGAATACGTCCTCGACCGGCATCAGAAACGGCTTGTCTATATCCCTCGTGGGCGTCGGTATAAAATCGTCTACGGCGGTCATCAGCTCGTCGATGAACTTGCAGTCGGCACTATCCATCGCCCCCTTCGCTTCCATCGCCTTCAGCGCGCTGCCCTTGATTATCGGCGTGTCGTCCCCGGGAAAATCATACTTGCTCAGAAGCTCCCTCACCTCAAGCTCTACAAGTTCAAGAAGCTCGGGGTCGTCCACCATGTCAACCTTGTTCAAAAATACCACTATCGAGGGCACGTTCACCTGCCGCGCAAGAAGTATATGCTCCCTCGTCTGCGGCATCGGACCGTCCGCAGCGGAAACGACCAGTATCGCCCCGTCCATCTGCGCCGCCCCCGTGATCATGTTCTTGATGTAGTCGGCGTGACCCGGACAGTCAATGTGCGCGTAATGCCTCTTTTCCGTCTCGTACTCAACGTGCGCTACGGCGATAGTAATGCCCCTCTCCTTCTCTTCAGGCGCCTTGTCGATGGAATCAAACTCCCGGATCTCGGCCTGCCCCTTGTTCGCAAGATACATCGTTATCGCCGCGGTTAGCGTCGTCTTGCCATGGTCAACGTGACCTATGGTGCCGACATTCAGGTGCGGTTTAGTCCGTTCAAATTTTGCCTTGGCCATTTTTACCTCCTTAAAAAAAGCCTTGGGATTTGAAGTGAAATTCCCTAAAACTCTTATATCGATCTTCCCAGCACAACGGCGGGAAAAATCCATCAGTGGAGCCCACGGGCGGAATCGAACCGCCGACCCCATCCTTACCATGGATGTGCTCTACCAGCTGAGCTACATGGGCCAACACTTGACAACTCCCCACAGCTAAAGCAAGGGGCTTCTCCATCTTAATACCGTTACCGACTTTCGTGTTTGGAGTTCCTGCTTCGCTGTGGAAGCCAGGGCTCCCACTCCACAGGCTATCACCGAATGCCCTCCGGCTTGCTGCATCATACAACTACTAAGTGCCGATATTTCATATCAAACGCCTTATTTCCCCATTGCTGAAACAAGAGACTTTACGGCGTTTTCTGGTAAATACGAAAAAATGAATAATATACATTGAATATGAAACTAAACTCCACCATTAGCTTGACTTATGCCAGCTTCTGGTAAGAGTTAATCAGTTAATTATGCGTATATTCCGTACTTTACATAGAGATGTCGGAATATTGATTTTATCAAAAAAGCTTTTTATGTCAAGCAGTATTTGGAAAAATTTTAGGGACGTCCTCCTCGGCACCATCCTGTCTATTTAAAATCGCAAAAAATCAAAAAAAATCAACATATTTGAAGTAGGAATCCAAAACCACTAAAACCACTTAAAAAGCTCACAATATTATATTTGTAGGGTGGTACCGAATAGGGCGTCCCCAAAAGAGTGTAGCGAACGATGGGATCTTACTTCGTCCCTCTTCCGATCCCAAACTCGCTGTTGATATTTGAGCGAGAAAATGAGGAAAATATCTTTTTTACTCAATTTCGAGCGAAAATATCAAAAAAAGCAAACACGAATATGTTTGCTTTTTAACAAAATTTTTTCTATCCTATTGCTTGGATTGCTTAGAGAAAAAATTTGGAGCGAGCGATGGGAATCGAACCCACATAGGAAGCTTGGAAGGCTTCTGCACTACCACTGTGCTACGCTCGCCTCTGTACTTGAAGGTCCAAAATACAAAAGATACTTTTCTCTTTCATGATCTATCATCACGGTCGTTTGCCCCCTTACTTCAAGGCTATTTTAACGTTTTAGGTATATCCACGGTATCCACCGCGCTGTTTTTCATCAGATTATAGACATCCAGAACGTTCCGCATGGCTGCCTTTTCTTCTCCCGTTATCGTTCTATCAGCAAAGGCTCTCTTCCCTCTATACCTTAGCACCGTTTCGGGTGATGATATGATCTGTCTAACCATTTCCTCTATTTGCGCAGTAACCGGCCTGTTATCCAGTTCGGCCACCACTCCGCCTCCGAGGGCTTCCCTCTTAACGTCAACAGGCTCCAGGACAAACCTCTCTTTATCCGTCCAGACAACATAAGACTCTATGAACAGCCAGTCATTCCCGATATATCTTAATTCCAGGCGAAGCTCCGGCTTTTCCGCATCTTTCTTTTCAATATACAGGTTAATGAATTGCCTTGCGACGGCATCGCCGTCCTCATACCATGTGACGCCTTCTATCTCGTCCCTTGCGATCTCCATGCTCTCTAACGCTTTTCCCAGCTCTACCCTGTTCTGGACGGATCTCTGTTCTATCAAGGTTTTCACTCTGACCAGTATCTCTTTTCCGCGTTTTGCCTCTTTTGATAAAGGATGTTTCACCAGCAGTATCTCCAGGTTTTTTTTTGCTCCTTCGTGATCCTCGGACTCATAGAACTCTATCGCTTCTTCCAGCAAACTTTTCGCGCTGTATTTGACCTTCTCCAGTTCTTTCTTCAACAAAACATTCTCCTCTTCCAGGGATCTTACATCCTCTCTTAGATCTTTATTCTTCCTGGCCAGGGTGCGGGATGCCTGTCCTGACGGACGGCATCCGCACAGAAATACCAGCGTAATCAATAACAGCGTAAAAAAACTTCTCATGTGCCTCATCATGCCCTGCTCAGCAAAACGGCCCCGTTTTCTCTGCCTGTAACCCTGCTTTGCTCTTACCCGGCCGCTTCCGTGCCCTCTGTCCGTTCCCACGATGTTCCTGTCGCCAACGCGGTGATACCTGTTTTCCGTCCTGTCCACAAGCTACCCGTCGCCCGTATCATAAACCATTCTCCTGTTTCTCGTCCGGGTAACCCTCCGTAAAAAACACTACCCCTCACCATCGTCAGAACCCACAAATACGCATAATACCTTCATTATCCCCTTCCGTTCCCGACAGAAAAACACGCTGTCTCTCCCCCGCGGCATCGAACCAGAGCCTCTTAACAAGTTTTCCGCCGATATAAACGTTCAATCGAAATTTTCCGGTAAGGTCATCCCTGGAAAAATACCATTTATTGCCGAAATGGCCGTTCCCGAATTTTATCCTGTGTTCGGAGATCACGCTGTTAGTGCTGGAATAGAATTGCGGACCCAGGGCCCTTTTCGGAGGGCCGGGCAGATTGATGACCACCACAAGTTTTTCGCTGACATCGTTGTCTGAATAATCAAACGTATATCCGAAATAATCTTTCCTGCCCTCTGTTGCAGGCACTTCCAGGCTGGTGGTCTCTTCCGTGACAACGATATCTTCGCCCGCGTCCATCTTTCCGAATTTGAAATTGTATATCCTTATATCCTTTTCGGGCTGCTTTTCCAGGATCTGGAGTAATCCCGATTCCTTCTCCCTGTAATAACCCGAACGATATCCGGAATAAAAGCCGTCTTCCGCGGCTTTTAAATACTCCTCCGCTTCCTGATATTTTGCCACTGCCCGGAGTTCTTCGTGCTTGGGACTGATAACCTTTGTTTTCAAAATCTTGTAGCTGGCGCCAGGATCATACTTTTCCGCTTTCTTGCCCTCTTCATAACCCCGGGAATACCACTGGTCATACCAGGTTTTATGCGAATCGGATTCCCCATAGCCCGCAGGGGGCAAGAGGATCAACACCGTCAAGATCACTGATATTATTTTTTTCATATTATATATTTCCTTTTATCCTAAGTATATCGATTTCCCGATAAGTTTCAAGTCTCATGGCCTGTAAAGACACTATACACGATCCCGCCTGATGCTGCGCTACGGACCCTTCATACGAGCCCTCCTTTACCCCGAACCATATGCCCCACACTTTAGCGTGGGAATGAATACCGTTAGAAATTAGATTTATAACGGGATGAATGCTTAGATAGCGTTCGGTACAGCCTCGAACCACATTGGGACCGGGGTCATTCATTATCCCATACTGTCATGAAGCCCCACGGGCAAGCAGTACCGCCCTTACCATCCTTTACCTCTTGTCCTTATCAACAGGTAGACCGCCGTGGCGTATATCAAAAGAACGCTCAGCAACGACAGGTAAGACCACGCGGGCATTTTATCCCTTGATAACAGGACCAATCCGCTCATCATTATAAAGAAAAATACGGGTATAACGACACCCAACAACCTTCCCCTTCTCAAAACGGGGTCACCTTCGACCAGTGGGAACGCTACGAACAGTATTGCACTGCCGAGCAGCCATAAAAGAACGGCCCATATAAGGTAGCCCTCGGCGAAACAGATCCCGCCTATCACCGATAAAGTTATGACCGTAGCCCTGAACAGTATAGCCTTACCCACGATACTCGTCTCTCTTTTCAGATGGTCTTCTCCCAGAAAGTGACCTCAGGCGGCCCGTCAAGAAGAATCCCTGTTTTTTTCGCGAACGCCCTGTAATAATCTTTTTCAATATACTTATCACGACCTTCCCTGCTGTCCCAGGTAGAATACAGCATAAAAAGCCCCTTGTCGTCGATTGATTGATGAACGTTGAAATCCACACACCCGTCCTCGGACTGGCTCGGCGCGACAAGCGAGACCAGTTCCTGTCCGAGCTTTTCCTCCATCCCGCCCTTAGCTTTCATGCGGGTAAGAACCACGAACTGTTTGCTTAAAAAAGCCAACTGTCCCTCCTTAAAATAGTCCCAGATGATATTTCTTCAATTTCGCGTCAAGTCCCTTCGCGTCACCCACCAGAGAGTCCAGTTTCCTCCAGAAATCCTTACCGTGGTTCTTTATCCGAGTATGCATGAGCTCGTGCAATATCACGTATTCAGCAAGCTCGTCAGGCAACTGAGCCAATTTTACGTTAATGCTGATATTGTTCGCGCGAGAACAACTTCCCCATAAGGTCTTCTGGTTGCGAACGAACAGCCTGTTAAAGATAAAACCGTGTTCACGGGCCAGTTCATCCACTCTGCCGAGGAGGTCTTCTTTCGCCCTGGTGCCGTCAACATCGGGTATCCTCCATGAAACGGAACGGTATTCCCGTTCGGCCTTTATCATCCTGCCCATGTGCTTCCGCACCCATGCCAGATTGGATCGAACTATCCTTTCGGCCTCCTCGAAGGATATCCCATAAGGTATCGCGACGCGGACTCCCTTGAAAGGGATCACGAATATGTTCAGATGTTTTGACCTGGCGCTGCGTTCGAACAGAACGGACCCGGCCCCGTCTATTTCCCTGATCTCCGATCTTGCCATGGATAAAGCGACGTACATGAGAGGTCAGACCCCTCATTGGTTATTACTGTCCCATCATCTTTTCGACTGCTTCCCCCAGCATTTTTCCCGCCCCGGAAGAACCGAACAACTTTCCCGACACCTGGGACAACAAATTATCCGAAATGCCGCTTGTCAGCCTGTCAAGCTCAAAATCGGCAAGCTTTGATATGGTGGTCTTTGCCAGGGACTTCATCAGTATAAGGCTGACAAGTGACTGCAGATCCGTTATGTTCTCATATTTTTCGTTGATGTCAACGTCGAATTCATTAACCGAAGGCGCGCCCCCCTGCGAATAATCCTTGTAAATCACCTTCCCGACCTTGAGTTCAAGGGTATCGATCTGCAGCCGCATACCTGGCCCCTTCTTCCCCTCCTCGGGTTTGGCCTTCTCCGCCCCGCTGTCGCTGACAACCTTGAGGGAATCAAGATTGAGCTGCGCCCTCGAGTTTTTCTCAACGATAAACTCCTTCATGTTAATTTTCATGTCCTTAAAATGTATCTTTCCCCTGAAAAAAGCAGGAAGGTCATAGTGAACATATATCTCCGGCATGTCCAGCATCAACCTGTCTTTAAATCCTCTCGGGTTATGCAACTTCAACCCCTTGATATCTATAATGCCGCTAAAAATGCCTACTTCCATCCCGGAAATGCTCAACTTAAGGCCCGTAACCCCCTGCACCACCTTTTCGACGGAAAACTTGATCATGTTATCTTTTACCGCCGATAATGCAAGAAGCACTGCCAGCACGCCGATCAGCAAATACATCCATTTGTTCATCTTCATGCCGCCTCCTTTTATTTCCAGTTATATAAAAAACTATAACCTCATGGTCACCGATCAATCCATGTCCCTCATGCTTTCACCCTCACTGGACATATACTCTCCCTCTCCCCTGTCCTGGACTATCTCTCCGCTGTCCGTCATGTATTCCCCGCCGCCGAGATCTTCCAACTGAACCATCTTTCCATCGCTCCCCAGGAACTGCCCGCCTCCCAGGTTCTGCAGGGTCTGGCCGTCACCTGTCATATAATATTTCCCGTCCAGCCCTTCATCGGATTCATTTGCGCCCGACGGGCCATTGTCAGCGAAACAATCCAGTTCCATGAGAAATAAGCATAGAAATGACACGATCAAAGCGATCAGTCCGACCGATCTTTTCATGTTGCTTCCTCCTTCGCTGCTTACGTTCTTACGGAAAAAACGTTCCTTATCAGAAGTATGATCGATATGCCGATAAAAAGCACGTATGCTATCAAAAGCTCCACGTTCAGGGCAATATTCGTATCGGACATTATGCCTGCCCTCTTGGCATATTCAATCCCGAGAGCTACAAAGGCCAGGCAAACGGTCAGGAAAAAGACGAACCTTTTTGCGTTTGCGTTCAGAACGCGCAAGGTCACAACGATTATCAGAAAAAGCAGAAAATGAGTTATGGGAAAGTGCGGGGTGATGATATCGAGGAACGATGCGAGTATTTGTTCTGAAAGGACCTTCCCCATCCTAACCCCGGCATACACCCTCCTTAACCGCCTTATTCCCGAAAACCGGAATGGCCCCGATAAAAATCTTCATATGGTAAAGCGTGATCACTTTTTAACCTTTTCACTCCGCTTCTCCCTGACCTCCGCCTCATCTCGACCCGGAGCCCCTTCGGAAGTAATGATCTCGTCTTCGCCGCTCCCTGGTATCCTTTCGGATCCACAAACTTGTCATCCTCTTCTAGCATCGGCCTTTTGGGGATTCTCCGCATTTCCTCCCGGGCTTCTTACTCATAAGAAGAATCCACTTCCAGAGTGGCCCTTTCGATGTCTGGTTGAGAAAGAGCCATCACGGAACCCGTAAAAATGAAAAGACCCATCACCAGGATTATTGTATCCCTTATTTGCCTATCCTCTAAAGATCCTGTGTCAGGGTTTGATCCACTCTTTAATACCCCAGACGGCCGCCCTTATTATCACGTACACCAGCAGCCACGCGATGAGGTGCAGGACGAAAAGGTCCGAAAAAAACCTGGTATGGACATCTCCGTCAACGACAGTCCTGCTTACGGAACTGTATATGCTTATCAGGATCACGATCAAACAGTAGCCCGCGAATATCCTGACTTCGCGGAGAAGGATCTTTCGTGTGCCGCTCTCCATAATCCTTTTTTTTCATTATCCATAACCGTACGAAGCAGACAAAAGGGCTTTTAAAAAACAACAGAGGTCCTATTTTATAAACAGAACCCCTGCTGTAGTGTGACAAACATGCGTTTTAAAAAACTGCAATTATTGCATTAGGTATTTTTCACAATCCGGGCCTCTTCTCTTCACAAGTACGTCCGCGTCCTCGCGCAGAGACTCTCCCTTCACGATCTCAGAGGATTTACCCCAATTGGAAATGTGGTCCGATGCGCCCTGAAACGTCGGGGTATCAATATCCTTGCTCGCGGGCCTGTGTGTGGAACCTTTCGACGTATCGGCAGCAAAAGCGGAAACCGCACTTACGCAAAAGAGAACGGTTGTTAATACTGCTAAAACTTTTTTCATGTCATAACCCCCTTTCATAGTTATTAAATTTAGAGTATTTTAGCACATATTTATTTAAAATTATACCAGTAATTTTGTAAAATTACGCTAGCTTTGAAACTCTTTTTTTCGCCGGGCTTATGTCAGATAAAATCCTCCACACTCTTCAATAACTCATTTCTCTTTCAATATCAAAACATGATTTCCGGAATCGACCTTCATATGAAACCTGTTCAGAAAGGACATCCCCAGAAGCCCGGGTGTACCGCGCAGGTCCATCGTCACCGCCTGGACATTTTCTGCCCTCGCCCCGCTGATTTCAACAGATTCAAGCATTATCGGAATACCTTCCCGCATCGTCCCGTCCGCCAGTTTTGTCGCGACCTTTTCGGCCTTCTCCGGCCTGATATCCACAAGCTGCCGCGCCACCTTCAGCGGTATGACCACGGTAGTAGCTCCGGTATCGACCAGAAGCGGCGTGGTCACCTTTCCGTTCAGAACCGCCTCCACGACGATCCTTGAACTGTCGGCGAACATTATCCTGTGCTCCCTGACTCTTCTCGCTCTTTCGGCGATCTCTTCCTTTAGCCTCCGGTTCTCCCGGATCCTTTTGTGAAGCTCCGACAGCTCCCGTTTTCTTTCTTTTTCGCTTACCTCAGCAGCGGAAACGTGAGCCTTCCATTCGCTTAAGGCGTTATCCCTTTCTTTTCCGCCAGGTGTATCTATTCCCTCAATATCATCCTTTGAAAACGCCACGGTCCCGAAACCGACATCTACCACGATGCCCTTTTCGCTCTTTTCTGTTATAAAACCCTTTATCTGCCCACCGCTGTTCAACCTTATGATCACAATATCCCGGCTGTTTTCCGCCGGCCCGATACCCTCTTCTGAACTTACTTCTTGAGAGGCGCTTTTTCCGGCCGTCAAAATAATCACACACGACAAAATCAGACTAATGGTAAAATGAATTATTCGTCTCATCTTGCACAGCGCTCTGTCCCCCCAGAAAAAATACGGACCAAACCCAGCCGCTAATACCCGTACATGTTCAGGAGCTTTTCCGCTTCCCTGGCAAGCTCGTACCTGGTTTCCAGTATTTTTCTGTTTATCTCGGGGTTTTCCCTGTAATTGCTTTTATAAAATATGAAATAATATTCCACCCGCGAAAGCAGCTGTTTCGTTAGTTCGTGCATTCTCTCCGCTTCTTCAGGGACAGACCCTGCCGTCCTGTTGTACTGATGGGTTATAACGTTGATCTTCTTTAGCGCCGGACCGGGCTCCAGGTAGCCATAGCTGAAATCCTGGAATACCTCGTCGAGATACTCGATCAATTCCCTGTAGAGATCGAGTTGGTAATATATCTGGTTTATCTCCTCTTCGGTCAAAGCGGACAAACTTACAGCGTACAAGGTGATCAGGAGAATTATTAGTATTACTACGGAAAACTTGTTACTTTTCAGCTGAAAGCGGCGCATATCAATTATACACTATTTTATATAAGGATAAAGTTACCAAAGTGAACACGGGAACTGCCTTATTTCTTATAATATCTTCTTCCGCTGTCGGGACTCATGGTCAAGGGACGATTCCTGAGAATCTCTCTTTTTCTTTCGTATTGCTGTTTTCGCAGTTTTTGCCGTTGATAACGCACAGCGCTCCAGAGCAAAAGTGCGATAAGTATAAATATGCCTAATTTCAATAATTCACTATGTCTTTTGTTCATGCCGTCTCCGGTTACCGCCGTATTTAGTATACAGCATTTAACTTTGTTAAGCAACGGAAAGGACCTCTTGCGAATTGACTCACATTAAATGTTACCGAAAATATACCCTCAAAATTAAACATTTGCAAATCCATTAGAAAATCTTAAAATCAAGATAGGAATTTTTCTTTTTCAGAAGAGTATCCTTTATCAATCAGGCAGGTTACTGTCGACACATTTTATAAGCTCTTTCATGCGGACGGGTTTTGCAAGAAAAGGGTAGCTTCCCATCATCCTTTCCTGCACCTGTGAAAACAGAACTGAAATAAAGATGATAGGAATTTTACTGCTTGCATTTTCTTTCCTTATCTGTTCGGCAACCATTGCCCCATCCATTCCCGGCATGAGCACATCCAGAAGAACAAGATCCGGTTTGAATTCCCGAACGGCAAACATGCTTCTGTCTGCCGTGTTAACATACTCAACCTCGTATCTGCCGGTACCCTCCAGGATCTCTTTAACAAGTTCCGTAAAACCTTTCGCATCGTCTATGACCAATATTCTTTTCTTTTCCACAACATCCCCCTGTTTATTGGCGCATTTATCCGTATTTATTAATGGTTTACTTTCGTTTCTCTTAAATTTTACTTTATAAATGTTAATATTTTATTATATTATTGTTAAGATTTAGTTATTAATGCTTTAGGGGGTAAAAAAGGTGTTATTTATGAGCTCTTTATATCATTCTGATGGCTAGAAACTCATTTGACTAATACCGCGAGACAAGCTTCTGCCAGGGATGCGATCTCTTCCGGTATCAGAAAACATTATCCAGCATGTTCAGCATCTGTTCCCTGAGGAAAACAAGACAGATCGATATAAGGATTACCAGGACAAGCAAAGTTATTATTTGTTTTTTATTCAGTTTCATTATTGACTCTTTTCTTTTTCAAAATTGTCTCATTTTTTTTTGCGCGGCTGGAAATTCCCGAGACATCGCTGCCGGACTCTCCCGAAGCCGCTTTGTCCTCAACGGCGGAACCGGACTTTTCGGCTATCCTCTCCTCCTTTAACCTATCCAACTCCCTTTGGGTGTTCATTATTTCTTCCTCTTCCAAGGATGCTTCCAGCGCGTTTTCCTCGTCCGCGTCAAGTATCCCGGTATTCAAAGAAAATGCTATCAAGAGCAGAAAAACGCATAAGATTTTCATCATTCCCTCCTCCGTATTTGT
>JAYEOV010000056.1:0-1275 GCA_034723315.1 Candidatus Omnitrophota bacterium
CCGGTTCCTGGGCTGAATTTAACTGAGCAAGTGAATCCGTAAGGATCACATGGGGCGGTCTGGAATGAGGGAAATCTTCCGGGGACATATGAGAAAAATAAAGCGGTGACGGGAACATGCCAAAAACCATATCTATCTTCTTATCGTTTAAAAAACCTTTCCATCTCTTTGACCCGCGTTCTCGTCCATCAGCTTCCGACATTTGCTCTACTGTATAATCCTTCCATTCGTTAATATCATATTCCCAATCCCTGATATCCTCCTCTGATCGCGGCATCGGTTTTATCCTGCCCTTGAACTGTTTGGCGAAAAAAATATCAGGGAACCGCGCCGACACATAAATAACTGCATCAGGGTATTTTTTATTTAACTCCGTGACCAGCGGCCATAAATTTATTACCATTTCCCCCAGTTTTGAATCGAGTTGACATAGATCACTGTAAACCAGTATATTTTTAATCTCATCTTCAGGAATATTAGACAAAGGGGTTTCGATTATTTTTTCTCCCTTCTTAACCCGTGATCTTCCCGGAGAAATCTCGGGCCGGCTCCCATCATCAGAAGGTATTATCTCTATCTTTACTTTGCTTTCATCCAGCTGGATATCATCCAAACCCTCACATGCCGAAACGATCCTGAACCTTTTTCCTCTTTGGGGGCCCTGGAACAGTTCCAGCTCTACAGTCACAGAATCGTCCTCCTTTGCGGGGTCAGAGATCACATTCAACATGCGTTCTCTTTTTTCACCCGCAAGCGCGCTATACCACGCATCAAGCTCGGCATTAATATCCTGGAAAGCTATGGTATCTCTTTGGGCCATCGCGAGGATCAGTGCAGTCTCCAACCTCAGCTGGGTCTCACATTCTATTCCGGTAACATCCAAGATCGGCTTAAATATGGACTGTACCTGTAGAGTCGCGCTATTAAGTGGAATACTTCTCTGCGGTAAAGCCCAGGAGACGGTGTTTGTAGAAAACAGGCACACCATGACCATTGATATGCTTCTCAACCAAATACTGTGCCTGATATTTAATATATTCATATATTTTGCATCTATGTTATGCTAACAAATAGTAAGATTGTTCATAATATTATACTATATTTAGGATTATTAGTGCAATAGAAGGTTAGCTTGATATTGTCTTCTTAACATACTTTTAGCGTAGATGGAAATGAATGGAATGCTGCGCGCGGCCGAGTGCGAATGCGGATGGAAAAAATAATATAAGTTTGGCACACAGAAGGAGAAGTCACCCCAAATTGTCATCCCCGAAT
>JAYEOV010000056.1:1375-5079 GCA_034723315.1 Candidatus Omnitrophota bacterium
ATCGGGATTATGATAACTGAAACAATAAAAAACAGGATGTTCAGCGGTAGTCCCGCTTTCAGATAATCCGTGAACTTGTACCCCCCTGCTCCCTGGACTATCAGGTTCGTCTGGTAACCTATGGGAGTGGCAAAACTCGCGGAAGCGGCTATGGCGATAGCTATGAAGAAAGGTCTGGGGTCCACGCCGAGCTGCAGGCCCGCCGAATAAGCTATCGGGAAGATAAGTACGGCGGCGGCGTTATTTGTTATTATTTCCGTGAAAACGGTCGTAAGCAGGTATATCGCGGCAAGGACGCCCACGGGGCCGAACCCTTTTACCAGGTTTATCATAAAGTCGGCTATGGCCGCCGCGGCGCCGCTGTTCTGAAGTGCCTTGCTTATCCCGAAGGCGCAGACTATCGTCAGAAGGACGTTCATGTCCAAAGATCTTTTCGCCTGGCCGATGGTAACGCATCTCGTTATCATCATAAACGCGGCTGCCGCCGCCGCGGCGTAGAACATGGATATCCTGTTCCCCCCGATCCGCGGCAGAACCCCGCCGAATGTGGCCGCGAGCACCATAAGAACAAGTATCGCGACCGCTACGTAAGCCTTATGGTATACCCTGGGTTCCTGCTTCTTTATCCGCGATACAACATAAAAATCCCTTGAATCCGACCAGTTCCGCAGAAAATCATCCGTGGCAAGAAGAAGCAGGACGTCACCTGCATGCAGCCTTATGTCTCCAACCTTCTCTTTTATCCTTTCACCGTTCCTGTGGATAGCGACGACACCTGCCTTATACTTCTCCCTGAAATTCGCCTTCTTTACTGTCTTACCCAGTATCGGTGAAGAATCCGAGATCACCGCCTCGACCAGATGCGAGGATTCCTTGATGAAACCTTCTTCGAACATCCTGTGCGCGGCCGGAACAAGTCCCGGGATGTCCTGAAGGTCCACGACGGCGGAGGTCACGCCCACGAAATACAGCACGTCGCCGTTCAAGACCTTTTCGTCGGGAGAGACGGGGCCGAAGATCTCGCCGGCGCGCTCTATCTCCATAAGATAGACGTTCTTGAGATTCCTCAAACCGGCTTTGGTTATTGTCTTTCCGATGATGGGACAGTTCCCTGTGACTTTCATGCCGATGAAATATTCTTTCCTGTTATCCCTGACCGTCTCTAAAATGTCCTTCCTCTCGGGAAGCAGTTTGTGGCCGAAGAATGCCAGGTAGATCCAGCCTATTATCGCGCACGGGAGGCCCACCTTGCCCAGCTCAAACATGGAAAGCCCTTTAATGCCGTTCTGCAGCATCATGCCGTGCACAACAAGATTCGTGGAAGTCCCGATCAGGGTGCACACGCCTCCGAATATCGTCGCGTAGGAAAGCGGGATAAGGAACTTTGAGGCGCTTAAGCCGAGCTTTTCGGCCCACTTTTTTATTATCGGGGTGAATATAACAACGATGGGCGTGTTGTTCAGGAACGCCGACAGGAAAGAAACGGGTACCATCATCCTGAAAAGCGAGGAGACGAGGCTTTTTTTCTTTGTCTTGCCGAG
This sequence comes from Candidatus Omnitrophota bacterium, assembly GCA_034723315.1. Taxonomy (GTDB): domain Bacteria; phylum Omnitrophota; class Gorgyraeia; order Tantalellales; family Tantalellaceae; genus JAYEOV01. The sequence continues at coordinate 2,917 of JAYEOV010000056.1, forward strand.
AAACCTGTTCGCTACGGCGTTCAGCGCTCCCGTATACCGGAGACCCGCGGCGACGATAAAGAGAAGCGCGACGGTTATCATCCCCCTGTTGGAAAGACCTGCCAGGGTTTCGGTAGGATCGATGATCCCGGTCAGCAGGAAGACGAGCAGCGCGCCGGCGAGGACTATCGCTGAGGGAAGGATCTCGAAAGCGAGTATCGTCGTCATCGCGGCGATAACTATTATGGGGAAAAAACTTGTAAAGTTCACTTGCATTTTTAAGCCGAAAGTTCCCTGAAAAAGTATTTTTTATCCTTCAGATAGTTAAAGACGATCTCGGCGCTTTCCTCTTTTGAATGTTTGTCAGTATCGAGGATGACCTCCGCGTCTTCCGGTTCTTCGTAAGGGGCTGAAACCCCCGTGAAATCTTTTATCTCGCCCCGGCGCGCCTTGCCGTAAAGGCCCTTAACGTCCCTGTTCTCGCAGGTCGAGACGTCAGCCTTCACGTACACTTCCACGAAGTCTCCCTCTGCCATGGAGTCGCGGATACTGTCCCTGTCCTTAATGTACGGGGAGATAAAGGACGTTATTATCATAAATCCGGCGTCCGCGAAGAGTTTGGCGACCTCGCCGACGCGTCTTATGTTCTCTTCCCTGTCTTCGGGAGAAAAACCCAGGTTTTTGTTGAGGCCGTGTCTCACGTTGTCGCCGTCAAGCAGGTACACGTTGCATCCCGCTTCGAACAGCAGCGCCTGGAGCTCCACGGCAATGGTGGATTTACCCGATGAAGGAAGGCCCGTAAGCCAGATGATCGTGCCCCTGTGGCCGTTCTTTTTCTCCCTGAACTGCCTGGATATGCCGGTCTCGTGCCATGTGATGTTCGTGCTTTTTACGCCTTCTTCTTCGGCTTTCTTTTTCCGGTAGAATTCTTCCAGGATATCCACGACGGGTTTGCGCATGACACGTTCGTCCACGGGTTCGCCGTTCTGCAGTTTTTTCCTGAGCTCTTTGCCGGAAATGCTTACAGGGTGGTACCCTTTTTTACCGAACTCGTCTATAAGGCCGACCCTTTCTATCTCCTCGAAAAATGACGCGAAACCCACCTTGAACGGTCTGATGCGGAGTTCGCCTTTCAGGTCCTCGAACTTCTCCTGCGCGTCAAAATCACCCCAGGCGGGCGTGCCGTCGTCGAAGGGGGCGTCCGCGTGTTTCCTTCCGATGACGATATCGGTGAAACCGTAGTTCTGCCTGTAGATGGCGTGCATGACAGCCTCTTTCGGTCCGGCGTAGTACATCTTTATGTCAAGCCCTATCAGAACGAGCTGGTCAAAGATATCGCATTTCTTTTTCTTCCAGAGGCTCGTGTCGATGTCGCCGTGACCGAGAAGTTTGTTCTCGAGCAGCGCTTCATAGGTCCTCATCCTGATATCCGCCGGGACATCGTCTTTTTTTGTCGTCCCCACCAGCGGATTCAGCACGGCCCCCGCGAAATGGCCTTCCTTTGTGAGGCCCTCAAGCGCGTAGACCATCGCGTATTCGTGCGCGCGGTGAAGGGCGTTCCTGGTCTGGAAAGCGACTATCCTGCCCCATTTACGTTCCATGAAAACTTCCCTGGACTCTTCCGGGTTGAGCATATACTTGCCGTACGCCGGATAGTTAAGCGGCGGAAGCGCCCATATCTTCCCGCCAAGGAGATAATCCCTGGGGTCGTTGTTCACTATACGGGGACCCGGATGGTCTCTCCTGTCGGTTCCGTAAACCGACTTGTTGTACTTTTTCTTGTCAAAACCGTAGATGTCCGCGATCTCCAGCGTGCCGACTATTATCCCGAATTCGTTCTTGATGATGACCGTCTCTCCCGTTTCCAGTTTTTCTTTTTCCCTTTTTGACACGGGAAAAGCGATCGGGATGGTCCAGGCGTATTTTTTGCCGTTCAGTTCTATGTTCTCTTCGTCAAGAACGCGGTGGAACTCTTCTTCGGACATCGGTCCCTCCAGGGGCGAAAGCCCCCCGTCGGCTATCCTGTAAAAAGCCGCCAGGTCGCTGTCGGATATCGTGTAACTTTTGTATTCCTGCGCCTTGGAAAAGAGATATTTTCTTTCCACTTCGGGAAGGAACCTGTTGACAAGGCCGCCGCCTCCATGCGGCGGCAGCAGAGTATTTTTCATCTTCTCATCCTCCTGA
>JAYEOV010000056.1:5179-27315 GCA_034723315.1 Candidatus Omnitrophota bacterium
ATGGTGCCGGAGGTGGGAGTCGAACCCACACGGGGGGAAACCCCACTGGATTTTGAGTCCAGCGCGTCTGCCAGTTTCACCACTCCGGCACAAGATATAAATATGGAAATTTAATTTTATTACCGCGTATTAGAATAGTCAAGGGAAATAGGGGGAAATAGGGGGACAGCGCCCCTATTTTTTATTAGAAAACTAGGGACAGACACTAGTTTCCTTAAGGAAACTAGTGTCTGTCCCTAGTTTTCCTCTAGTGTCTGTCCCTAGTTTTCCTAGTTTTCTCCTAATCTATTAACGAAGGATCGTAATCTTCAACGTTCTCAAAACCCAGCAGGTTCAGGACCGTTCCCGCGACGTTTGACAGGCCGCGTTCCGGCAGGTCCGCAAGTTTGTATTCCCCCGCGTGCCGAGGGTCATATATGATGAACGGGACGGGATTTAACGTGTGCGCCGTTTTGGGGATACGCTTGCCGTCCTTTACGGTGAACATCTCGTCGGAGTTGCCGTGATCGGCAGTGACTATGGCGATACCGTCAAGCTCCTTTACAGTATCCAGGAGGCGTTGGACACATGCGTCGACCGTCTCTATCGCGGTTATTATCGCGTCGGGGACCGCCGTGTGACCCACCATGTCCCCATTGGCGAGATTCAGCCGGCCGAACTGAAACTTGCCGCTTTTCAGAAGCTCTATCGTCTTATCCGTTATCTCGAGCGCTTTCATCTTCGGGGCCTTGTCGAACTGTATCTTGTCGGAAGGTATCTCGATGTATTCTTCCAGGTCCGGGCATACGTACCCTGATTTATTGCCGTTCCAGAAGTATGTAACGTGCCCGTATTTCTGTGTCTCGGAGATAGCGAACATCCTTATCCCCGCCGTACAAAGGTACTCGCATACCGTCCTGTCTATCTCCGGCGGGCTGACAAGATAATGTTTCGGTATGTGCAGGTCACCGTCGTATTCCATCATGCCCGCGTACAGGATGTCGGGATATACTTCGCGGTCGAATTCGGAAAAGTCTTTCTCTTCAAAGGCCCGGGATATCTCTATGGCGCGGTCACCCCTGAAGTTGAAGAACACCACCGAATCGCCGTCCGTTACGCGCCCTGCCGGCTCGCCGTCCTCTACGATCACAAAAGGATCCAGATACTGATCGGTCATTTCCGGGTCTTCCGCGTAGCAGGTTTCAACGGCTTCCCTTGCGGAAGAGAACCCTCGCGCCTTGCCCAGGACATGCGCGTCCCATCCGCGTTTCACGACGCTCCAGTCGGCGTTGTAGCGGTCCATCGTCGTCACCATGCGGCCGCCCCCGGAGGCGATCCTGTAATCGTAACCCTTTTCCGAACGTATCCTGGAAAGGACCTCTTCGGTCCTGTCGATATATGTAAGGGCCGATTTCTCGAGAACGTCACGCCCGTCAAGAAGCGCGTGAATGCGAAGGCGCTCTACCCCTTCCCCGGCGAGGCGGTTGACCATCGCGAACAACTGTTCTATATGAGAATGAACGTTGCCATCCGACAAAAGGCCTATAAAATGGAACGTCTTGCCGGTGCCTTTCGTCCTCGAGACGAGTTCTTTCCATAGCTCCGTCTCAAAAACGGAACCGTCCCCAATGGCTTTATTGGCGAGTTTAGCCCCCTGGGCGAATACGCGGCCCGCGCCGAGCGCGTTATGCCCCACTTCGCTGTTACCCATATCTTCGTCCGAGGGAAGCCCGACCGCGGTCCCGTGCGCCTGGAGTGAGGTGAAAAATTCGCTTTTAAACAGCTTGTCCAGGCACGGCGTGTCGGCGACATATACCGCGTTGGATCCGTCCTGTTTCCCCAGGCCTACCCCGTCCATGATTATCAGGAGCAGGGGCCCTTTACGCGGCGTGAAATTATCAAGTTTTTTCAGTTCCAGATTCATATCACCTTATCTTCGTGTTAAAGGGGAATTAGGGGACAGCGCCCCTATTTCTTCCATAAATAGGGGCGCTGTCCCCTAATTCCCCAGGGCTTCGCCGATGTACCTTTTCTTCCTTCCGGTCTTTATCACCATGACCGTTATGTCATCGTGCTGTTTTGCTTTTCCCGCGAAATCATCCACCGCCTGAAACACGGCGTCTACCACTTCTTTCGCCGAACGGCCTCTCAGACTTCTGGCAAGTTTTACTATCCGTTCCTGGCCGAACATCTCATCCCTCTTGTTCATTGCCTCGGTCACACCGTCAGTGTAAAGGACGAAAATACTCCCGGGTTTGTAGTCTTTCTTCCCTTCCGAAAAGTCCCCTTCTATCAGACCCAGAGGCATGCCTTCCCGAACGTCAAGAAGATCCACGTTACCGTCCGGCTCTATGACGAGCGTCGGCAGGTGCCCGCCGATAGCGAACTCCGTTTTGTAAGTCTCGAGATCGAAGACCATGTAAGTGAGCGTCACGAAGAGGTTGCTCCCTCCCTCCGTGACAAGCCTGTCATTGACGTTTTTAAGCACTTCGGCAGGGATCCCTTCCTTGGCGAATGTCTTGAAAACGCTCACGACCCTTGCCATGTAGAGGGCCGCGGGGACGCCTTTTCCCGAGACGTCGCCGATCATGACACCGAGCTTGTTCTCGCCCAGCTGGATGATATCATAGAGATCGCCGCCTACCTGCTTTGCCGTCAGCATGCTGACGTTCACCTCCAGGCCCTGGATGTCCGGGATCTCCTTAGGAAGAAAACTCTGCTGTATGCTTGTCGCGATGTCCAGTTCCTTCTCTATGAGTTCCCTCTTTTGCATCTCGGTCACGTATTTCTTGAACGTAAAAATACCGTAAATACCGCCCATCGTGACCAGCGGATAGAAAACGTCTATCCATATACCGAACGGCCAGAAAAAGGCCATGGAGATAAAGACGAACGCAGCCATCACCAGCAGTATGGAAAGAAGCGCGAAACGTTTATGGCTCTTGATGGTCACGAACCCCGTTATCACCCACATGAACGCGAGGATAAGGATGTTCCACCATCTGCCTATCCTGCTCAGGAATTTCTTCTCCATCATGCTGTTGTAGACGCTGGTGTGGACCCCTACCCCCGGATAGAGCGTTTCCAGCGGCGACGGATGAGCGTCAGACGACGCTGTCGCCGTCAGGCCTATAAAACACACTGTCCCGGCCAGCTCGTTGAGGTCCACCGTGGGTTCCTGGCCTGTCACGTCCGAAAGGTATGATTGCAGGATGTCCACGTAGGAATAGTGCCGGAAAGCCTTGCCCCATTCGGCCGGATAGTCGACAAGCATGGAGGAATCCTCCTCCACGGGTATTACGAAATCCTCGGCTATTACGATCTTCTTGCCCGGGATTATTTTTATCTGGTCGAACTGGTAACCCATATTATACAAAGCGACAAGAAAGGTCAGGTGGGGATAGTAACCGCCTTTGTACTCTATGAAAGGAGGTATCCTGCGGACCTTCCCGTCACCGTCCTGTTCCACGTTCACGAAACCCGATCCCTTGACGACCTTCTTCAATGTTTCGATCAGAGGCGCGGCGTAACCTGTGGCGTATACCCGTGAATTGTCACGGGCTTCCCTGTCCAGCTCAAAAACATACGGTATATACACCCTGCCGGATTCCTTGACGGCATCCGCGAACGCTTTATCGCCTTCTTTTTCCTCGCTGAAGAAAATATCAAAGACGATCGTGTCAACGCCCGCCGAGTCGAGCGCTTTTATCAGGAGCGCGTGATAATTGCGGGGGAACGGCCATTTGCCTATCTTCTCTATCGAATCGTCCCCCACTTCTATGATGACTATGTCCTTTTTCACGGGCTGGTCGGGCCGCGCCCTGTATCTGAAGTCCAGCATGCTGTACTCGAACTCGTCGAACACCCTTGAATATGAGAAAAAAAGGAAAATGGCCGCGAGTAAAGCTCCCAGAAAAATATAGATTATCTTAATTTTGTCTATCTTGGGCATGTTAAATATAACTAGGGACAGACACTAGTTTTCTTATAGGATAAATAGAGACACTATTCATTCTCAAAGAAAACTAGTGTCTGTCCCTAGTTATGTTTTCCAGTTTTTTTTGTATCATGGACTGCACGCCAATGCCGAATTCGTTTTTCATCCCGTCCAGTTTATTCTTAGGTATTTTTGAGGGTTTCCCCGGACGATCGTGCCTCTTCACCTTCACCTCGTAGCCGCTGTAAACCCAGACCTGGTCCTCCATCAGGGAACCGTCCCTGTTTATCCCGCGAACAAAGACCTTATCTTCGAATACGGCCACGGTGGTGACCGCGTTTTCAGTCGCCGCGCTCCACCCTGTCCTCCGGGCGCCGCAAACCGCGTCAGGCGTGCGGATCCGGAAGACGGTGCCTTTCCGGATATCGCGCAGAACAGTGAAAAGGCTGCCGTCGATAAGTTCTATCTTGTCCTCTTTGTCGAGCTTGACGATGACTTCGCTGTTTGCCTTGACCTTTACAAGCTTCTTCCCGGACCTGTCAAAAGCGAGCATCAAATAAGACTCATCCCCCGTGACGATACGCGTCCCGTCTTTTATGATCATTCCGGGCTTGTACGTAACGGCTTTCTGGATCCCCCGGGGGAACACCTTTACGTCACCCGCGTAAGACATGATTATCACTGTCTCCCCGGCAGCAAGCACGGGAATGACAGCGCCTGCTGTAAGAGCGGCACACGTCAGTAAGATCAAAAAAAACTTCATCTTTTCTCCACACCAGAAGGGGACGCCCCACTCGGTGCCACCCCGCAAAGGCAAATATATGAGGGGTCGGGGAATTTCATATATGTTTTCCCGACTGCTCAGCTACTTTTGTAGCATTTTGAACTTGCAGGGTGGTACCGAGTGGGGCGTCCCCGAATTAGTCACCTTTGAACAGGAGTTTCCACGGATGTTTTTTCACGTCCTCCGAGAATTCTTTAAAGTTCTCGGTGGTCGCCTCAAGATTGCCGACTATGTTGTTCACGTTCTCCTTGTTGTCTGAGACCATGGTCTTCACGTCAACCAGTATCTTATCCAGATTATCCGCGATGTCATCCGCTTTTTTCATCAGAAGGCGCATCTGGACCGGGTCCTCGCTTGTTATCACGCTGCCGGGTTTGACGAACTCTTCCGTGACACCGGGCGTGATGCCGATAAAAGCATCACCCACGAAACCCGCGGTGTCTATGTAGGCGATGGAATCCGAACGCACCCTGGCGTTCCTGTTAAGCTCGAGCAGGCACTCCACCTTCGTACCGGGTTTATAGACAAAATTCATTTTTTTCAGCCTTCCGACCTCTACCCCCGAAAGTTTCACTATAGCGTCAGTTTTAAGGTTCCCGGCATACATGAAAAAGGTTTTTATGTTGTAAGTGCCTGTTCGAAACGTGACCGTTTTTACAAAAAACAGAAAACCGATAAGGATCGCCAGCGCGACCACCAGACCAGCTTTTATTTCATTGGATATTCTCATTTCAATTCTCCTTATTTACTGATCAAACTTTCCAGATAATCATCCTTCTGCTGGAAGAACCTTATCGGTCCGTTCGGGCTGCCGCTTATGAACTGCTGGACCATTTCGTTCTCCGTATTCTTTATTTCATCGGAAGTGCCCGTTTCCAGGACCTTCCCCTCGTAGAGCATGGCTATCCTGTCCGCTATCGTCATAACGCTTTTCATGTCGTGTGTCACCACGACCGTAGTAATGTCCAATTTCTTTGAAAAATCCAGGATCAGCTTGTCTACGACAGCGGCTACTATCGGGTCAAGGCCCGCCGTGGGTTCGTCGTAAAATATTATCTGGGGATCCATCGCTATGGCTCTGGCCAGGCCTACCCTCTTTTTCATGCCGCCGGAAAGCTCGCTCGGTATGAGATCCTCGAACCCGCGGAGGCCTACAAGTTCCAGCTTCATCTTCACCATGATATCTATGACGTTCTTATCCAGTTTCGTGTGCTCCTTGAGGGGCAGGCTAACGTTCTCCCCGACCGTCATAGAGTCAAAAAGGGCGGAAGACTGGAACGACATGCCGATCTTCTTGCGCACATCGTCAAGTTCAGAACCGTAACGCTCGGTAATGTCCTCACCGAGCAGGACGACCCTTCCGGAATCGGGCTTCAGGATCCCTATCATGTGCCGCAGCAGCGTGCTCTTGCCGCAGCCTGAGCCCCCCATAATGACAAAGATCTCACCCTTGTGTATCTTCATGTTCACGCCGTCAAGAACGGTCCTGTCCCCGAATTTTTTTACCAGGTCCTTGACCTCTATTACTACTTCTCTTTCTTCCATATCATCCCGTCATTCATTTACCGGTTGCGTAACTCCACACCGAAATACCGGTTTCGAACCTATTTCATAACCCCGTTCGTTACGAGGCTGAGCGAAAAGGCCATTGACAAGGCCTGAGGGGTAAAATGCCCGGAAACGTAGCCGGTGCGCTACGTTGAGGACATTTTGTCCCGAAAACGCGGTCAATGGGTTTTGCAGCCAGCCGCAGTAGAACAGGGTTATGAAATCGGTTCTTATTAAACGTTCGAGAAATAAAACAACCCTGTCAGGATACAGTCAAAAAGAATTATCAGTACAAAACTTATAACGACACTGAGAGTCGTGGCCTTGCCGACGCCTTCGGCGCCGCCGCGCGTGTCAAGGCCGACATACGAGGCGATCATTGAGATGACGATCGCAAAGACCGCGCTCTTTAAGAGGCCCGTCCAGATGTCTTTCCATGTCAGAAGATCGAACGAGAAACTGATGTACCTGTAAAAATTGAGCTTGAGGTTGAACACGCCCACGATAAGCCCGCCAATAATGCCGAGGATATTACTCATGATGGTCAGGCACGGAAGCATTATGAGAAGCGCGAGAAAACGCGGGACGACGAGGAACCTCACAGGATCAACCGCCAGCGTCTCAAGGGCCTCTATCTGTTCGGAGACTTTCATTGTCCCCAGTTCCGCCGTTATGGCAGACCCTACCCTGCCGGTCACTACGAGAGCGGTAAAAACGGGGCCCAGTTCCCTCGCCATGCTTATGCTCACCATCGGAGCGACGTAGATCACTGCCCCGAGCTGTTTCAACTGGTAAGCGCTCTGCATGGCGATGACTATGCCCGTAAAAAGCGCGATGAAAAAAACTATTATAACGGACTGGACACCCGCGAACACCATCTGCTGGAAAACGCTTTCCCTGCTCGCGGCCTTGCCCCTGAAAGGACCCAGGACTATCCAGGAGACGGTGTTGAAAAATAGCGCCAGGATGCCCCTGATATGCTGTATGAGACCCAGAACGACTTTGCCTGTTTTGAATAAGAGATCCATCATCTTTTTCCCTTTTAAGCGTTCCTTTAGAAAGAAGCTAGCGCTTCGTCTTCCTCGCCGAAGATATCGAACAGTTTATCGAGCTTCGTGATCTCGAAAAGCCCCTTGACCTTCGCGGAAAGGTTGGTCAGTTTGAGCCTGCCGCCGTAGGCCCGCATGTTCTTCAATATCTCGACCAGGGTGGCAAGACCGGAACTGTCAACATAACCCACGTCCTTGAGGTTCACCACGATCTTTTCCTGCTTCAGCTTTATGTCATCGTCAAACGACTTCTTTACCTCCGGGGAGGTTTTGATGTCGATATCGCCGTTCACCCTGTAGACCGATATCCCGTTCACCTCATTCTGTTTGATCCGCATATCTTCCTCCATTTTATATCATAAACGTTCCCTGTTGAAATATTTTACCATAATAATCTTCCTGCCGCCATTCTCATAACGCACTTCGTCCATGAGGTGCCTTATGAGATAGACGCCGCGGCCGCCTTCTTTGAGAAGGTTCTCGTCAAGGGTAGGATCCGGAAGGTTGCCGTGATCGAACCCTCCGCCTTCGTCTTCGACGTAGATAACGACCTTATTATCGTCCATCTCCATCTCGATCAAGACCTTCTTGCCGGGGTTAGACCTGTTGCCGTGTATCATCGCGTTACGAAGCGCCTCTTCAAAACCCACATGAATATCAAAGATGATATCCTCGTTAACGCCTTTTTCCCTGAGGGCGGCTATGAGTTTCTTGCTCACTTCTTTCAGGAGATGGCTATCGTTGACGATAGCGGCTTTCATGTCACGTCCTCCTTATATACCCCGATGTTCCGGTATTTACAGTACCTGGCATCCAGCAGTTGTTCCGCCGAAAGTCCGGAAAGTTCCTTAAGACTGGCAGTTATGGTCCTTTTGATCTCTTCCGCCGCCATCCGGGAATTCCGGTGGGCCCCACCAAGGGGTTCTGATATTATACCGTCAATAACACCTAGATCGAGAAGTTCCGGCGCGGTGAGCCTTAGAGCTTTCGCCGCGGACGGGGCCTTGGATCTTTCCCGCCAGAGAATTGCCGCGCAGCCCTCAGGCGATATCACGGAATAATACGCGTTCTCCAGGACGAATATCCTGTCCCCGAGGCCTATCCCCAGGGCGCCGCCCGAACCGCCTTCTCCAATGACGAAGACTACGATCGGGACCTCAAGTCCCGCCATCTCCCGCAGGTTAAAAGCGATCGCTTCCGCCTGGCCACGCTCCTCCGCCCCTATACCCGGGTAAGCTCCGGGTGTGTCTATAAAAGTGACTACGGGGACGCGGAACTTCTCCGCCAACCGCATGAGACGGAGGGCCTTACGGTATCCTTCCGGGTGGGCGCAACCGAAATTCCTCTCAAGGTTCTCCTTCATATCACGGCCTTTCTGGTGCCCGAGGACCAGGATCTTCCGGCCGTCGAGCCTCGCGAAACCCGCGATGAGGGCCTGGTCGTCCCAAAAATGACGGTCGCCGTGTATCTCGATGAAGTCTTCCATGATCATGCTTATATAGTCCAGCGTGTATGGCCGGTCGGGGTGACGGGCAAGCTGGACCTTCTGCCACGAGGTCAGATTGTCAAAGATCTCTTTCGTCAGCTTCTCAAGCCTATCGTGGAGCGTGGTTATCTCGCCCGAAAGATCGATGCTCTGGTTTTTCGTGAACTTTTTGAGCTCTTCGATCTTGTTTTCCAGCTCGATTATGGGTTTCTCAAATTCAAGGACTATCGCCATTTTTGTGTCCCGTTTTACGGATCCCTCGATCCCCTTCTCCGGCCCCGCCAGAGTAAATTCTCTAACGGGACGAACGAAGCAGGAGGATCTATCCCGCCTTATCCGCCTTTTCCTGGACGGTTCCTTTCTTCCCCGGCCCCGCGGCGGGCTCCAGCGCGTCAACTACTTCTACCTCGGTCCCGGCAGGGACTATATCGTACAGCTCTATCACGTCGCTGTTACGCATCCTCACGCAACCCTGCGTTATCTGATTGCCGATAGTGCTTTCATCAACCGTGCCGTGTATGCCGTAACCCCGGACGGAAAGCCCCATCCACCTTTCCCCCAGTTCGTACTCCTCGCTGTCGGGGGAAATAACGGCGTCCACTTTATACCAGACGGGTCTGACCATCTTTTCCTCTATCTTAAAAACGCCCACGGGAGTGCTGTTGTCCTTCCCTGTGGATACAGTATAAGTCTTGAGCGGCTCCCCGTCTTTTTTCAGAACGAGCTTGTTACGTGCTTTATCGATCAGTATGGAAAATCTCGCGACCACGATCTTCAGTTTCTGTCCCGGCCTTATAAGATCGTTCTGAAGCCGGTTAAGCTTTTTCAAAAACCCTACAGTTGTATTGAACCGTTTCGATATGACATAAAGATTGTCGCCCGGTTGGATCTCGTATTCTATGCTGTCTTCCGTTATCACAGGTGAGAACATCTCCTTCATGTTTATCTCTTCCAGGACTGAGCGGATGGAGGAAACGTCCTTCAGGTCGGGAAAATCCATCAAGAGCCTTTTATAATAATATCTGGCCTTGACGTAATTGCCTCTGCGCATGTATATTGAAGCGAGCAGCTTGAGGGATTTTTCGGCGTACTTCGAATCCGGATAGTTGTTCACAACTTCGAGCAGCGCGTTCAAGGCCTTCTCGTGTTCATCCGCTTTCCTGAAACGTTCCGCGCGTTTATAGATAAGTTTTGCCTTGTCAAGCCCCGCGATGCCTTCCAGCCCGGAGGGGGTCTTTTTCAGGACGATGAAAGACACGAGTATGATAAGGATCATTACGAAAACGGCGATAAGAAGGATGAATCTGTTTTTTGTCAAGATATCCCCTTTTAAGGTAACAAGTAGATCATGAACGCGACGGCAAGGCCCAGAAGTATGCCTGCCAGGATCTCGATCGGGGTATGCCCTACAAGCTCTTTGAGCCTGTCTTCTTGTATCTTTTTCTTCCAGTGAATGTCCTCCATTATCCGGTTCAGTATGCCCGCCTGCTGACCGGTGGACCTGCGCACGCCTTGCGCGTCGCAAATGACGACAATCGTGAACATGAGCGTCACGCCGAAAAGCGGCGTGCCGAGCCCTTGATACAGGCCGACGCTCGTGGCCAATGCCGTGACACCCGCCGCGTGAGAACTCGGCATGCCTCCGGTCCCGATGAACCATTTGAAATTGAACCGTCTTTCCCTGATGATACCGATCACCACTTTGAACGTCTGCGCGATAAACCAGCCCATAAAAGTGGTAACCACGACAGGATTATGAACAAATTGCAGAAAAAGGCTTTCTTCCTTCATAGCTTCCTTAAGGGGGCGCCCTATTCGCCCCATTATACGCAAATACGGGGTATTGTTGTGTTTGGGTAAATAATTATATTATATCGCGGGGTAAAAATCAACGTAATTAACCGCCCGGCCTCTGGTGTCTGATAAGCGCCAGCGCTTCCGATCTTGTCTTCTGGCTTGAACGAAAAATGCCCCTTACCGCGCTGGTCGTGGTAATGACACCCGGTTTACGCACACCGCGCATGCTCATGCACAGATGTTCCGCCTCGATAACGACGAGGACGCCTTTAGGTTTGAGCTTCTTCATGATGACCTCGGCTATCTGGGTGGTAAGTCTTTCCTGGACCTGGAGCCTCTTCGACAGCGTATCCACTACCCTGACGATCTTGCTCAGCCCCGTGATCCTGTTCTTGTCGGGTATATAGGCGACGTGAGCCCTGCCGATGAACGGGACCATGTGGTGTTCGCAGATGGAATAAAGCGGTATATCCTTAAGAAGAATGATCTCGTCGTGCTCTTTCTCAAAGAATACTTTCAAATCGTCTTCGACGTTCCTGTGCATGCCCCCGAGTATCTCCTCATACATATCAGCTACCCTCTGGGGCGTACTCCGCAAACCTTCCCTTTCAGGATCGTCACCTACCGCCTTCAGTATATCTTTCACGGCTTTCTTTATTTTTTCCTTGTCCATGTTTCCTCCGTTTTAAACTTTATTGATCCTTCGACTCCCCGGCACTAATTTGATCAAATTAGTGCCGGGTCGCTCAGGATGAAGTTCGCCTCTCAAACTCAGCTTCACTACCATTCGCTGGAACCCATTTCACTTTCCTATGCAGAAGTTCGAAAAAATCCTGTCCAGCACGTCGTTCTCAACGGACTCGCCGATAATGAGCCCGAGATAATGACTGACCTCGTTAAGGTCGCTCGCCAGAAGTTCACCGTTGTAAGACTCGTCCGTAAGTTTCACGGCCCTGTTCACGCACCGGAAGGCTTCTTCCAGAAGTCTCTTATGGCGCGCGTTCGTAACGACCGGCCCCTCCGGCATCCTGACCTCACCGTTGAAAAGCCTGTCCGCGATGGCGTCCTCTATTTTTTCCAGTCCTTCTTTTTTTAGAACGGATACCTCAAGTATCTCCTCGCTGTCAAAGCGTTCCCTGGCTTTTTCCAGGTCGAGCTTACGCGAAAGGTCCGTTTTGTTCGCCACTATCACCGTTCGTTTGTCCTTTACCGCGCTGAATATCTCTTCGTCCTTGTCCGAAAGCGGGAAGCTGGAATCCAGTATGAAGACCACTATATCCGCCCCGGCAAGCTTCTCTTTTGAACGCTTGATCCCTTCCAGTTCCACCCTGTCACGCGTCTCAATTATCCCGGCGGTATCGGATATCCTGACCTTGACGCCCGCTATATTTATCGACTCTTCCACCGCATCCCTTGTAGTGCCGGGAACGGGTGTCACTATCACCCTGTCATGCCTGAGCAGAACGTTCATGAGGCTCGATTTGCCGACGTTCGGCCTGCCGCATATGACGACGCTGGCCCCCTCGCGGAAGACCATCCCCTTTTCTGATGTCTCAAGGATCCCGCGAATGGCGGAATGCGCCTCTTTGACCCGCCCGGTTATATCCTTTACGGACGAAAATTCCACGTCCTCGCCGGGAAAATCTATCCCCAGTTCAATAAGCGACAGCGTCTCTATCATGAAATCCCGCCATTGGCGGATCTCTCTTGAAAACTCACCGCGCAGATGCCCGACGGCGATCTTCCGGAACGCTTCCGTCTCCGACCTTATGATGTCAAGGACGGCTTCCGCCTGGGAAAGGTCTATCCTGCCGTTAATAAAGGCCCTCTTCGTGAACTCACCCGGTTCGGCCAGCCTCGCCCCCTCGTCCAGGCAGAGTTCCAGCACTCTTTTTGTGGATATGACCCCGCCGTGGCAGTTTATCTCTATCACGTCCTCCGCGGTGTATGTTCTCGGAGCGCGCATGACGGTGATAAGGACCTCGTCGATCACTTCCTTCCCGTCGGGCGTCGTAACGTGCCCGTGACAAATCGTATGGCTCGCGAAAGACGAAGCTTTTCCCGTCCCGGAGGGCTTGAAGATCCTGTCCGCGATAACAAGCGAATCCCTGCCGCTCAGACGCACTATGCCTATACCGCCTTCCCCTGGCGGCGTGGAGACCGCCGCTATCGTATCACTACTTGTTATCTGGGGACGCCCCATTCGGTACCACCCTGTATAGAGGCCATTTCATAACCCCATTCTACTGCGTCTGGCTGCAAAAGCCATTGACTGTGTTTTCGGAGCAAAATGTCCTCAACGTAGCACACTGGCTACGTTTCCGGGCATTTTGCCCCTCAAGCCTTGTCAATGGCTTTTTCGCTCAGCCTCGTAACGAACGGGGTTATGAAATGGCCTCTAGCTAAAACTTGCTACAAACTCAACATTTTCCCATTGAACTTAACGCCCTTCGGGCGAACTTTTCACCTATCTCGTAGGAGCGGCCTCCAGGCCGCGAACAAAATTATCACCATGGGTTCGCCGCCTGGAGGCGGCTCCTACGGCTTTGGTTAATGTGCTCTCAAAAAGGAATTCCTGCTATATTCCACATTTTATTGAAATTCCGTTACGAGAACATATTATTCCATAAAAAGCGGTTTTCAACACCTTTTCATATTGCAGGGTGGTACCGAGCGGGGCGTCCCCGAATAATTTCCGTCACTTCGGCTATCACGAAGAACGATCCCGTCGCCAGTATCATATCGTCTCTGCCGGCTATGCTGAACGCCGTGCCGAGGGCCTCCTTTACATCGCCCGTTATCCTGACGCGCCTGCCCCTGATGTAACCCTTTATCAGGTTCGGGTCGGCCGCACGGCTCGTTGAGGCCCGCGTAAGCACGACCTCATCCGCCATCGGCGCCAGCCGGCGGCAAATACTCCCGATATCCTTATCCCCGGAAACACCCAGCAGAAGTATTAATCTATCATACTTGAATATTTCTTCAACAGAATATTTCAACTTTTCGGCACTGTCGCCGTTCTGGGCTCCGTCGATCACGATAAGCGGCCGGCGGGCCAGGACCTCCAACCTTCCCGGAATAAAAGCGTTCCTGATGCCCCTTTTAATGACACGTTTATCAATACGCTTATCATGCAGGACCCGTTCACAGACCGCCACGGCCGCGGCACAGTTCGTCACCTGGAACCGGCCGGGCATCCTCGTCCGGCATCCCCTGTAGGAGCCCCTGTTCCCCTGAACATCAAAAGCGCTGCCTTTCTCATCGGCGGTTTTGATGCTGTAGGTCACATCTTTCCCCACAACGGACAGTGAAGCGCCCACCCGGCCGCATCTTGAAATGATGGCGTCGAGCGCCGCCGCTCGCTGAGGAGCGCTCACACAGTGAGCACCCCGGTGTATGATAGCCGCTTTTTCGCGCGCTATCTGCCCTATACGACTCCCGAGCACGTTCATATGGTCATAACTCACGGGAGATATCGCGCATATCCGGGCGTCAATGACATTGGTCGCGTCAAGGCGGCCGCCCATGCCCGTTTCAAAAACGGCGTAATCCACTTTTTTCATGCTGAAATACAATATCGCCAGAAGCGTATATACCTCAAAAAAAGTGAACCTCTTCGCCGCGTCACGGCCGATGCGCTCTTTTAAGACGCTCACTGTACGGACCAGGTCGCTCCCGCCGATCATCCTGCCGTTGACCCGGATACGCTCGGCGGGAGTGAAAAAGTGCGGCGATGTATAAAGCCCTACGCGGTAACCGGCGTCCCGCAGTATCGAAGAGGTGAACGCGCAGATGGACCCTTTTCCTTTCGTCCCTGCCACGTGAACCGAAAGATAATCTCGCTGCGGGTCACCAAGGTCTTTCAGCACCCTGCGGAGCCCGGCCAGATCGAACTTTCTCCTGATACCATCAAAGCCGGTCTTTTCATAGTCGACAAAGGAATCCAGATACTTAGAAGCCATTTCATAACCCGGTTCGTAACGAGACTGAGCGAAAAAGCCTTTAGCAAGGCCTGAGGGGCAAAAAGCCCGGAAACGTAGCCAGTGCGCTACGTTGAGGACTTTTTGCCGCGAAAACGCAGCTAATGGCTTTTGCAGCCAGCCGCAGTAGAACGGGGTTATGAAATGGCTTCTAAGAGTTTTGGAATAGGAGGACATGGAAAGTCTTGGGGTCAGGTCTTGACATTTGACATTTTCTCTAATGTATTGCAGTGCGTTTTTGTCAAATGTCAAGACCTGACCCCTTTATCAATGCCTGAAGTGACGAATACCTGTGAATACCATGGGAATACCCAGGCGGTTACACGCGCCGATCACTTCCTCGTCGCGCAAGGACCCGCCCGGCTGTATGATCGCGGTGATACCGGCTTTACCCGCTTCCTCTACAGAATCCACCATCGGCAAGAACGCGTCGCTCGCCAGAACGGAACCCCTTGCCCTTTCTCCAGCCTTGCGTATGGCGATGATAACAGAATCCACGCGCGACATCTGACCGGCGCCTATACCAACGGTCTTTGTTCCCTGACAAAGGACGATGGCGTTGCTCTTCACGAACTTTACAACCTTCCACGCGAACTTCAACGATTCCAGTATCTCCTCCGAAGGTTTTTCCCGCGTAACGATCCTGAGATCCCCGGGTGAAAGCTCCTTCGTGTCCGTGTCCTGGATAAGCGCCCCGCCGGGTATCCTTTTAATGTCTTTTTCGCCCGGGGTAAGCTGCTCCAGCGAAGCTATGTTCATAACCCTGAGGTTCTTCTTACTGCCGAAGATCTTGAGCGCTTCTTCCTCGTATCCCGGGGCGATTATACATTCCACAAAATCAGCCTCTTTGAGGATCACCTTCGCCAGGCGGCTGTCTATCGGGCTGTTGAACGCCATGATGCCGCCGAAAGCGCTCATGCGGTCGCAGTCAAGCGCTTCCAGATAGGCCTTTTCCAGAGTACCGGCAATCGCGATACCGCAGGGGTTGTTATGCTTGACTATGCTGACGGCCGGTCTATCGAATCCCCTCACCATTTCAAGCGCGGCGTTAAGGTCAAGTATGTTATTGAAGGAAAGTTCCTTGCCCTGGACCTGTTCGGCATCCACCACGCCGCCGTCCGATCCCGAGGCCTCCCTGTAGAAAGCGGCCCGCTGGTGCGGGTTCTCGCCGTACCTGAGCTCGCGGATCTTGTGCATCTCCACGGTAAAGCGCTCCGGGAAATCCTGCCCGTTCTTCCCGGAAGTCCTGTCCTCCGACAGGTACCGCGTTATGAGCCCGTCATAACGCGAGGTCTTCGCGAAGACCTCGACGGCGAGTTCCCTCAGGACCGTTTCCGAAAGCCCGCGATCGTTCTCTTCAAGTTCGCGCAGAACCCGGACGTACTGCAGGGAAGAATTTATCACGGCGACCGATCTGAAATTCTTGGCCGCGCTCCTGAGCATCGTCGGGCCGCCGATATCTATGTTCTCTATCGCGTCTTCCTCCGTTACCCCTTCGCGTGATATCGTTTCCTCGAACGGGTACAGGTTCACCACCACCATGTCTATCGGGAGGATACCGTTCTCCTCCAGTTGGCGCATATGTTCCTTGTTCTCCCTCAAAGCCAGAAGGGCCGCGTGTATCCTGGGATGCAGAGTTTTGACCCTGCCGCCAAGCATCTCGGGGAACTCGGTGTAGGAAGACACTTCTTTTACGGGAATGCCGAGCGCGCTGATGGCTTTCGCGGTCCCTCCGGTGGATATTATCTCTATACCCAGCTTGTGCAGCCCTCTGACGAACTCGTCCAGGCCGGTCTTGTCCGACACGCTGATCAATGCTCTTCTTACTTTCATCTCTATATTCCTCTTGATTTAATACCCGGTCGTTCTCTCGGACACCGGGGGACGGCGCCTTCGGCACCCGTCAGGGTTTCAGGACCTTCAATTTCAGTTTTGTTATTTCTGTTTCTTTCCTCAACTTGTCCTTCTCAGAAATTATAATCTCTTTTTTTCTTATCAGGGACGCCAGCCTTTCGTTCCAGGTCCGCACTTCTTCCTGTGTCAACGTCAATTTGTCTTTCTTCCGTATGAGCGCCTCTATCTCCTCTATATCCCTGTTGACGTTGCGCAGCTCCACTTTTTTCAAATCATAGTTGCGTTTCAGCTCCATGAGGTTTCTTTCCAGCTCTCTTTTTTCCGGGTCGATCTGCCGTTTGATCCTTTCGACGGAAACGGCATACACTCTCTTTGCCTGGGCCTTTTTCTCCCTCAGGGCCGTTATCTGCGCGGCTATCTCCTGTTCGTTCTTGACGAGGGCGCTCTTCCGGGAATCCAGCTGGCCGCGCAGCGAATTTCTCTTGTCGAGGGTCTTCTTGAAAAAAGGGTCGTGGGCCAGTATCTCTTTCTCCATCTCAGACCTTTCCTTCAAACAACCGCCGGAGGAAAGACAGAGAAACAATAATGATACTATCGCCGTTACCCTGAAAAATAAGGTCAATTGCTTTCTTTCCATAATTAAACTTCCATGGATTTACACCCGTAGAAAATAGGGGGACAGCGCCCTGTTTTTTCTAAAATCCGGTATTAGAAAACAGGGCGCTGTCCCCCTATTCCCCGGTCCCGGAGAACGACCTGGCCTATCAACTGCCGCCCTTGCCTTTCATTGTATCTTTTAACTCGCCCAATCCCGCTGCGACGGCGATCGCCCCCCCGAATATGAGCATCACGGGAACAACGCCCCTCAGAACGAACAGAAGTTCGTACCACCACGCAATAAGAAGGATCAATCCGACGATGATTACGATCGCCCCGACCAAAAGACCTAACACCTTTCCCATTTCTCGCCTCCCTTTAATTTGTTCCAATAGGAAAAACTAATATGCTTCTTCTAATCCAAATTTCCGGACCGCGCGACTTGGCCGGATCAAGCTATATCAAAAAAACAGTCGCGACGCTCAAATAGATAAAGACCCCCACAACATCGTTCAGCGTCGTTACAAGCGGCCCTGAAGAGATCGCCGGATCTATCTGCAGTTTTTTAAACACAACGGGAATAAGCACCCCCACGAAATTCGACCATATGACCGCAAGAAAGATAGAAAGCCCCACTATGATCCCGACCTTACTGTCCGACATCCAGATGTTCGCCAGGACGGACAGCACCAAACCGCAGACCAGGCCGAGGCTCGTGGCGATCTTCAGCTGTCTCCACACCTCTTCTCCGACCTTTGCGAAATCCATGCGTCCCAGGGCTATCTCCCTTACAACGACCGTTGAGGCCTGAACGCCGCTGTTGCCGCCCGTCGCGGTAATAGCGGGTATGAAAGAAACGAGCGCAATAGTCTCGGCCAGGGTTACCTCGAACATCTGTATCACGAGTCCCGTAATGATGCTTCCCAGCATACAGGTGATCAGCCAGGGAAGCCTGTTCCGCGTCGCCCTGATGGTCGTTTCGGTGCCCTGCTCCTCCTCTATGGTGCCGGTCATCCTGCTTATGTCCTCGCCGTGCTCTTCCTCCATTACGTCTATGATATCGTCGACAGTTATGCGCCCGACCAGTCGCCCTTCGTCATCCGTTACCGGGAGAGACGAAAGGTCGTATTTTCGTATTATCTGCGCGGCTTTCTCCCTGTCTTCGCCGGCGGATATGGCATGGACCTCCTCATCCATGATGTTCTTTATCAGCGTCCCTTTCGGGGCAGTCAACAATTTCCTGAGAGGCACTATCCCGCGAAGCTTCATGTCCCTGTCAACGACATAGACGTAAAATATCTCCTCGTCCACCTCAAGGCTGCGGATGTGCCGTACGGCGTCCTCGACGTCGTTCTCCTCCCCGACGGAAATGAACTCGGGGTTCATGACGCGCGCGGCGCTGTCGGCGGGATAGCTCAGGATCTCCTCGACCTCTTCCGCGTCCTTCTCTTCCATCAGGTCCAGGATGTCCTCTCTGTCCTTCTCCGGCACTTCTTCGATGACGTCAGCGGCTTCATCGACAGGCATCTCGTCAAGGATGCTGGCCAGGTCGCCGCTGTCCAGTTTCTGGAGGATCTGCAGACGAGACTGCGAATCGGTATCGTCAAGGACGACCGCCGCGTCCTCGGAGTCAAGCGAGTTGAATATCCTCAGTTTTTCTTCCGGGGAGAAATCGCCGAGCATTTCGGCGATATCTTCCGGCTCCATCTCCCGGAGAAGATCTTTCAGCTCCGCGTCCATCGACTGTTCGATGAAAGTCCTGACCCTCCGGATCCGTTCCTCAAGGACCTGAAGATCGCTTATCTCCTGTTCATTTCTGTCATCAGACATATGCTTTCCGCCTTTTTACCGAAAACCGTTTTACGATCCAAATATCATTATACTTTTAAATATTAAAATGCCAATGTTTTTTTCAGGGGGATAGATGTCACGAGGAAGTTGCGAAATAGTATATTTCTGATACTCTGTCATCCTGAGCGAGGGCAAAGCCCGAGTCGAAGGATCTATAGTTCACATTTAATAAGGATTCCAGATCCCTCGACTCG
This sequence comes from Candidatus Omnitrophota bacterium, assembly GCA_034723315.1. Taxonomy (GTDB): domain Bacteria; phylum Omnitrophota; class Gorgyraeia; order Tantalellales; family Tantalellaceae; genus JAYEOV01. The sequence continues at coordinate 24,236 of JAYEOV010000056.1, forward strand.
CCTTCGGCTCGCTCGGAATGACAGGCGAGGACCATTTCGCAACTCTCTCTGTCACCTATGAATGTTTACACGCAGGCTCAATATTGCTATAATTAGTCAGTTATGCATAAATCAGGGATCGTTTCAATATCAGGCCAGCCGAACGTAGGTAAATCCACGATACTCAACGGCGTATTAAAGAAAAAAGTCGCGATCACCAGCAGGAAACCAGAAACAACCCGCGACAATATCCGTGGTATCCTCACGGAGAAGGACTGCCAGATAATCTTCGTGGACAACCCCGGCATACACAAGCCCCACAACCTCCTTGGCAAGGTCATGCTCAGGCGCGCCCAGTCGTCGCTCATGGAGTCCGACATAATCCTGTTGGTGACCGAAAAAAAGACGGCTTTTAACGCCGACGACAAAAATATCCTCAACCGCCTGCCCGATCCGAAAAAGAATAAAAAGGTCTTTTTCGTCATAAACAAGGTGGACAAAATAAAGGACAAGGGCAAACTCCTGCCTATTATCGAAAAAGCCGGAGAGCTCTATCCTTTCGACGAGATCGTTCCCCTATGCGCGCTGAAAGAGGACGACCTGGACATGCTCCTCGAACTGATAAAATCCTGTCTCCCGGAAGGACCCGTTCTCTACCCCGAAGATCAGCTGACCGACAGGAACGAAAGTTTCCTTATCCAGGAGATCATAAGGGAAAAGATACTGAGGGAAACTTACGAGGAGATCCCCCATTCCACAGCGGTCGTGATCGACGATATAAGAGAAGACGAAGAAAAGAACCTGCTGAATATCTACGTGACGATCTACGTGGAGCGGACCTCCCAGAAATCCATCATTATCGGCAAGAACGGGGCCATGATGAAAAAGATCGGCCGGCTGGCCCGCGGCGATATCGAACGGCTCCTGTCAAGACACGTCTACCTTACTCTCTGGGTCAAGGTCTATGAGAAATGGAAAAAAGACCCGGAAGGCCTCAGGGAGATGGGCTATTCTGACTGAGGTTTATGGTGTCAGGCCTGACACCATTCACGCCGACTACTACTTCACTATTATACCGAACCCGGCGAGCTGTTCCCGGAACTCCTCGTACCCGACGAACTGATACGAGCGGATGCCCAGGACCCTTGCCGCGTCTATCAGGTCTTTGCAGTCGTCAGTGTAAAATATTTCTTTAGGCAGCGCCCCGGCAACCTTTAAAGCCTCTTTGTAGATATCCGGATGCGGTTTTCGCCTGCCGAATTCGTATGAAACCACATGGGCGTCCAGCAGGCCCATGACCTCGTACTCACGCTTTATGAACTCAAAATGCGCTTCGTTCGTATCGGAAAGAAGTATAAGCCTGATATCCGGATACTTTTTTTTAAAAGACCGTATTATCCCTTCCATCTCCGGACACGGACTGAATATGTTGTTCCATATCCGGTAAAAATCACGATATTTAATGTTCATCTTGAAAAGCCGGCGGGTCTTGCTGTAAAACTGGGAGGAAGTAAGCTTCCCTTCCTGATATTTGTTCATGTTGTCCGAATCTGTCGCGTAATCCTTCCACACACCCTCCCTGAAATTCCCGTAGGAGGCATATCCCTTCTCAAGAGCCCCGTAGTCGATCGTGACGATCACGTTCCCCAGATCGAACAGTATGGCTTTGATCTTTTTGTCTGACATTATAGAATTCAAAGTTATTGCCCGCTTTTTTTTCGAAAGATCCTGATCCCCTTCTCAAGAATGACGCGTGAACCTTCGTACTCTATCGCCTCCAGCGCTTCCTCGGGCGAAAACCATTCTGCCCGGTCTATTTCCGAGGTCTGTACTTCAAATTCCTCACCGGGAACGGCCTTAACAAGAAACACGTGGACCGTCTTGAATATTTTTTTTCCCTCAAGGGTGAAATAATACCGCTGCCTGCCCAGTTCCTCTATTATCTCCAGATCTTTAAGCCCGGTCTCCTCCGATATCTCCCTCACGGCGGTCTGCCCGGGGGTCTCCCTGTTTTCGATGTGACCTTTAGGCCATATCCAGTGCCCGTAACTGTCCCTGATGAGAAGGACTTTTAGGCTCTCTCCTTCTTTCTTCATCACAATACCGCCAGCCGCGAACTGTTTCTCGACCAAGATAAATCCCTCCTGAAATGACGCTGTATGCTACTCCAACTCTATGACCGTGTCTCCCTTATCCCTGTAATGAAGATCGCCGGGGCGCGGAGGATCATCATCCGTCTCGTCCGCGAGGCCGAACATCGAGGAAGAATCCACTTCCCATATTTCATAATCTTCCGGACCCAGCTCCTCGAGGAACCTGCTCCGCCGGGCGACCACAGTGCCCATATGATAATCGAAACGGGTCACCGGATGGATCAGGTACAGGAACTTCTTCGCCCTTGTCACGGCCACGTAAAAAAGCCGCCTTTCCTCCTCCATCTCCGTTTCCTCTTTTATGGCCTTGGGGTGAGGGAACTGCCCTTCGCAAAGACCTATGACCATTACCGAGTCCCATTCAAGTCCCTTGGCCTGGTGTATGGTGGAAAGCACGAGCTGTTCGTCATCTTCGGCCCCGCCCGCGACGGTCTCCCCGCGGAAACTTTCCCGCAACGTTATGTCATTAAGAAAATCGTTCATCGTGTTGTAATCATGCGAAAAATTGATGAGCTCGTGTATATCGTCTATCCTGTCCTTAGCGTTATCGAAATTCGCCAGTATGTGCGATTCGTAACCAGACTCCAGGATCATCTCTATTATTTCGCCCGGGACCTTATCGGAATCGGGACCCGTCACCGCCTTCATTATCTTCTGGAACCTCGCGTACCCTTCCTGCGCCTTTTTCGGCACAACGGCGGATATGTCATGGCTGCGGACAAAAGGCATCAGGTCCCTGCCGCTTTTTTTGAAATGGTCGTATATCTTCTCGGCATAACCGGGCCCGATACCCGGGCAGAGCGTAAGGGCGCGTATCCAGGCTATCTCATCCATCGGGTTGGCCGTGATCCTCATATAGGCCAGGACGTCCTTGATATGCGCCTGTTCAAAGAATCTTATCCCGCCCCGGACGATATACGGGATGCCGCGTTTGACCAGCTCCATCTC
>JAYEOV010000057.1:0-26727 GCA_034723315.1 Candidatus Omnitrophota bacterium
GATAAACAACTTGCTGTCAAAGGATACAACCAATGCCGGGAATAAGTTAATGAGCGTGCTTACCGGGGCGGGGATCAGTGAAACCAGTGCGTTCGTTTACGGTATGTCGCTGACCGCGGGAGGATGGGACAATTTCAGCGCAGCGGTAGCGGGCAGGACCGACGCGGTCGCGGCAATAAAAGGCCTGGCAGAGAGGGCTGAGACGACAGGGCTGACGCCGCAAAGCGCGGTAACCGTGGTGATAGGGGCGCTTGCGAACGGATTGACGCTGGGAGGAGCGAAGGACAAGAACAGTGTAACGACCAGAATAAACAACTTGCTGTCAAAGGATACAACCAATGCCGGGAATAAGTTAATGAGCGTGCTTGCCGGAGCGGAGATCGGAAAAAGCAACGCGTTCGTTTACGGCATGTCTCTAACCGCGGGAGAATGGGATAACTTCGGCAAAGCGGTGGCAGGCAAGATTGATGCGGTTGCGACAATAAGGAAAGTGGCAGCGGGAGGCCGGTTAACGATAAAAGAGGCGACATACATAGTGATAAGTGCGTTAACGAGCGGAGTTAGTGTGATGGATTTAAATAATAAGGCGGACCTGTTAAAGACCACCCCCATTGTATCCGACATGATGAAAGCGATGCAGGCGGAAGGAAGGAGTGTTACTGAGAAAGACGCTGTAAGGGCTGTTTTGACGTCCGGAAACGTAATTCAGGTAGGCGATAATAGTTACATTATTCAGGCAGGAAACACAACTCTGAGCAGGATCCACGGAAAGACCCTGACAACGGAACTGGCAAACACATTATCATCCGCGTCGAAGAAAGAAATACGGAGTTTTTGCGAAGGGTTATGTGAAAGGCTCGGGATCGAGACGCTGGGGATATCGGAAGATGCCGGGGCGAATGAGATCGCGGCAGCGGTAAAGAAAGCGTTTGCGAACGCAGGGCTCAAAACCGAGGACGGTTTTTATACCGGCGTTATGACGAGAAATGCCGATGGAAAGATAACCGGCATGTCAGGTATTATTGCCGCGCCTGACGGATCAGGCGGGCTCATGGGAATAATGGCGATAACAGCGGAAGACGGGAAGTCAGGGGCATTTATACGTTCAGAGGGTTTTACGGCACAAGGCGGTCATGATGTATCTCTTGGCAAACCGATTAAAATAATGACCGGATTTCAATTATCTGAGGATAAGGTCACGGGTAAAGACGGCCAGGCCACCTATACGTTCAGTATGGAATCACTGATGATAAAGGGCGCGCAAGTGACAAGTTTCTATATAGACAAAGACGGGAACAAAGGAAAGTTGAACGCGAAATTAGTCGACAGGATCGGCAAATTCCAGAAACATCATGAACGGGTAAGGAGCATGATCCATGCCACAGAAGACGGGCGGATAGTTTTCTCCGGCGTGATCAGGGGTGATCAGAAGTATGAGGATATGAAAGCGGGAGAGGGGGTCGCGGCCGGTAAACCTCCAGTAACCGAGGTGACTAAACACACTATCATGGGTCAGAACGGTAATGTTTATCATCTGAACGGGGAAGTTGAGTATAGAGACGGCAGATCACTTGCTTTCGCGAGAGGCGCCAGGAGCGAGATCGGCTGCGCAGAATCCGGTGTTCCCGGAAGTAAACTTACCTATAGAAAAGGCGCCGAATTGGTAGTCGATAAACAAACCGGAGAGATCCGCGCGACTTCCGGGACAGCATATTTCAAGGGTATTGCAGGCGACACGGTGCAGGTCGGGGAACTTGAATATGAGCTTCGGGAGGACAACCAGGCAATCGACTTCAAATATAATTCAGACATCAAAGGGTTGCAGCATGAGGGGACAGCATTCGCAAGATATGTGCTGGAAGGGGAGAAAAACGGTTGTAAGATAACCGTCCGGAGCGAAAAGGGTGAAATAATTGATGGAGTGCTTGATAAGACGGCGATGACTGTCACTGAAGCGAGGATGGAAGGCGTTATAAACGGCCGGACCGTTGGTAAGAACTATGCTAAGGTAGCGGGAACTGATCTGAAAATAACGTTCTCCGATGGAAAATATCACTTGAACGGTGTCATAGGAAAGGTGGATCTTGTATTCAAGACAGAGAAACCGGTTACTCCGGAAGCTACTCCAGGCGCGGAAGAAAAACAGGAAGAAGCCGCCATAGTGGAAAAAGTGGAAAACACTGTTCTTGATGTAGTAGAGGTTGACGCAAAGGATAACTCTATTGTCAGATTGCAGGGTTCTGTGGATATAGTGGACGGTGAGCTGGGAGTCTTGATGCAGGGCGCCATGATCGAGAACAAGAGCGGGGAGACGGTATCGTTCCGGGGCGCGGTATTGGAGAATGGATTCGCCGCGAGGATCGGCGCAGAAGGCAAGATGTCCGTCTGGGACGCGCGTTTAAAAGGTGAGGCAATTTTTGACGAAGGAACCGTAGCCAGGGTCTATGGATTTAAAGAGACGACATCTTTCCTGAGCAGGTTGTTTGGAGGAGAAAGCGAGAAAGTATGGGCGGTAGTGGATAGAGAGGATGTATATACAGCTACAGGGTTAACACCTTTTGAAACTATGTGGGCTAAGGGCGGCACCCTGGATACAATTCTTACAAAAGAGGGAATGGGAGTAGAGGGCCTGGCCGGCAACGTAAAGACTTTTGCTGCGCTTGGAGCGGCCGGGGGAGGCGCTGCCGGTATTGCGATCGGAGTCGGCACCTCCGCAGGGCTTTTAAGTATACCTCTTGGTTTCGTGGGCGCTGTTATAGGAGCCGCGTCAGGAGCTGTCGTTGGTCTTGTTGTGACGGGTATGCAGTACTATAGCAGGGGCTTCCGTGAGGCGACTTATGAATACACTGCCGGGCATAAACTGATGGATACTATGGCAGGTTGGGCTGAAAGCGATACCTTTATGGGAGCCGTTGTCGGGGGGACTATTTTCGAACTGGCGAATATGGGGACTATCGTGCTGAACAATGTCACTTTTGGAATCGGAGCCGGCGCCGGCGGGTTTAAACTCCACGAAAAAAGTCTTTTCAATAAACGGCTTGGATCAAGCGGGTGGCGTTCCCGATTTACCCTGGGGAACCTGGTTGATCTGGGGACAACGGTAGTGTTGATCGGAGTGACCGGCGGAAGAGGGTTATTGTCTCTTGTCAAGAAAGGGGTATTGGGAATTGGAAGAATTGGAGGAACAGTAGGGAAAATAGGGTTGCAGGCAGTAAAAGGCATCCCGGGAACTGTCAGAAAAGGTTTGCAGAAAGCACGGACTTTCAGGCCGGGTAATCTTGCAGAAAGTTTCAGAACAGGAAAATATTTCGCATTAACGGGAAAGAGGGCAAAAAGGCTTGGCAAGATCAGTGGCAGGGAAGGAATAGCAGAACGCTATGGAGAAAAATTCGCCGCGGCATACGCGAAATATTCTGATACATTTATGTTTAAGTTGGGTGGAGTGATCGGCGAGGGAGGGTTATTGTCTCTTGGCGGGAAATTGGGCGGAAGATTATTTAAAACTGCAAAAACAGGAGGTATAAAAGGTGTTGGCGGAGCATTAAAAGCAGGATTAAGGGGTATTGAAGGTACCGGTGTTTCACCAATTGTAACATTTGCTAACAAGACTGGTTTAGCTATCCGTATAAAAGGTGTTGGTGGAGCATTAAAAGCAGGATTAAGGGGTATTGAAGGTACCGGTGTTTCACCAATTGTAACATTTGCTAACAAGACTGGTTTAGCTATCCGTATAAAAGGTGTTGGCGGAGCATTTAAAGCAGGGTTAAGGGGCATTAAAGGGAAAGGTGTCTCACCAATTGTAACATTTGTTAACAAGACTGGTTTAGCTGTCCGTACAGTTGGTAACAGATTGAAAGGCTTGCAGGCTCGCGTAGGGGCGATGAGAGAGGCAGTTAGTGCCAGTGACCTGGTTTTTGACATGCGGTTTGCTTTCATAGGAGCGGCTAGAGCATTCAGACACCGGGGGATAATGGGGAGCGCCAAATATATAGGAAGGAAGATACTTACTTCTAACGCGATGGGAACCGCCCGGACAAGTATGGCTCTAAGCATGGCGAATTATACTATGGTGGGCGCTGTAGGTCAGACATTCTTCGCCGGAAAAGATTTTGGAGAAGTGTTTAATAAAGGGGAACTTTTGAAATGGGCCGCGCTGGGTTTTGTCTCCGGCGGAGTTTGGGGAGGGGTGTCCAGGATATTAAGCGCCGTGAACGTTGCCGGGCTCACATCCGGGACTGTGGCTGTAAGGCTCGCGCAGGCTGTAGGGACCGGCATGCAATGGACAAGAGTGAACGTGATAGTTTACGGTTTAACAACGGTTTTAACCGGCAAAAAGCTTAGCGTTGCGGAATTCGCGAAGACTGTTGTCAAGGGCCTGCTTTTCGGCGCCGCGTTTCATAGTATATTCACGGCCGTGAATACGGTTGGGAAGTTTATGCAGACTTCCCGTATCGCCAAAGCGAGTTTGAAAAATAAAATATTACAGAAAACCTCCGGCGTGATACAGACTGTGGGCGGCGTGATAAAGGCTGTGGGCCGTGCGTGGAGAGGCAAGACGGGTATAGTCACGGGTTTTACCGGAGGGAGTCTTGTCAGGGATCTGAGAGCAAAAGGGGAGGATCTGTCAGTTGACAATATGGTGAAGTTCATGAAGACCGAAGAAGGGATCAACAGCCTGGTCAGGGGATTAGCCTGGGGCGTTTTTACCGCGTATCTGGTGTCGGCAACAGGTATCGCGCACCGGAAAGGAGTGCTGGGTAAAGTTAAGAAAGCCGAGATGAAAGGACTGGAGAAACTCACGACTGCGCAAGAGACCGGTGAGGTTGTTACTTTAGCCGACGTCATGTCGGGTAAAGGGTTCAATACAATAGCCAGAGCGAGCATTGAAGGCGCTAAAAAATGGCCGGCGATATCCGTGATGTTTACGGTCATAGGCGGCGCGCTGGAAAGCGTTCTTCACAAGGCCGCCGGCGGCGAATTCAAGCTCGAGATAGCCGACGCGGCCGGTAACCCTGTCGGGCTTTTCTCGCTAAAGGGGCTGGGCGTGGTGACTGTAGCCGCGGTGCACGGCGCTTCCGAAGGTCTCTGGATGGGCCCCATGGTGCATATGATGGCCGCCGGGGCCGCCGGTGAGGCCGCAGGTAAAGAGATGGGTGTCATGGCAAAGGTCGCGAAAGGACGGCTTACTGCCGGAGAAGGAGTGGTTTTAAGCGGCATGAAGCAGGTCGCGGCGTTTGCCGGGCAGGTCGAGATGGTGACGAAAGTCACGCTTATCGACAAGGTCCTTAGCCGGTTCGCTAAAGCTCCGGAAGGCGCGAGAGGCCCGAAGACAGGATTCGGAGAAAAAGAGAAGAACGTATTAACCTGGATATACCTCTTTATAATGCCGCAGTCATGGAGTGTTGCCGGGCAGATAGGCAAAGCGGTGTCGGGAGCCGGGATGAAAGTCGAGGCAAAGAAAGTGACCAGGCAGCTTGAGAAAAAGGTTGAGTCTTATTTAGCGGGCGGCGAGGCTAACGAAGCCATGGACCTTGCGAGATCCAAAATGGGTGAAGTCGGGGTGGAAGTGGAAAAACTTGAACTTATAAACCGGGCGCAAGCTGAATTAAAGCTGGATCCGGGAAAATCGCCGGCGGATAAATATGCCCTGGAAATGGCCGGTAATAAGTATTCCCAGATGTCCAGGTTCCTGCATTCCCAGGGCGTTACTTACAGGGAAGCGTTTAAAAAACATGAGGCGGCCGGCAAGACGATTGAAGCGTCTTATAAGGAGCTGAAAGGCGAAGCGCAGAGGCAATTCAACCGTGAGGTAAGCATGGTAGACGTTGCGCGCTTTTGCGCGGAAAAGGGTTTCGAGTTTACGGATGTTGTTACTTTAGCAACACAAGTCAAAGGTAAGGGAAGATATGAGGGAAATATCAGGAATTTACAGAGCAAGTACGGACTTTCCAAAGAAAACGCGAAAACTGTTTACAGAAGCGCGGTTTTTTATGAGAAAGCGTCAAAGACTAAGAGAAATATGGTGGAACACGCTGTCGGCGCCATGAGAGAAGTTGAGTCTGTGCTGAAAGGACAGGGAAAAGAAATGACCATGGACTATGATCAGGTTAAAGCCCTTGTTTACGATCTATCCACTTCCCTTGCCAACGCGAAAATGACCGCAAAGGGCATAACGCAAGGCATGATAGCTTTTAAGTGCGGCGCGGGAAAGACGATGCCCATCTGGACGGCCCAGCTCGCGTTCCTCAGGATACTCAAAGCGGCAGGGAAACTTTCTTCAAGCACCCGGCTCATGATCCTTACCGATAAAGAGGGGAATGTGACAAAGGATATGGACGCGAAGGTCGGCGAAGTAGCCGCAGTGAAGGAGATCATCGGCAGGGAGTTCAAGGAATATAACCTGGGCGTGCATGCTGTTAATTCGGTTAAAGATATGAAAGCAAGCACAGGCAAAGGCCAGGGCGGTATATATTTCTTCAGTTCCCGTTCCCTGATGTCTGTTTATTACGATAAAGCCGGACGCGACCTGCTGAAAGGTTTCAGCAAGCTGTCCATAGACGAGTTTGAGGCAGTGGCGCAGTCGGTGAGCCTTACCCACGGCGCGGTTGACAGGGGGGCTTTCAAGCAGCTCAAGAAGTCCGGCGGAGACGCGTCATTTGGAGCTATCGACGAGATAACGGGACAGGCAGGCACGGAGATCCACAAGGCGTATTATGAGGAAGTCGGGATCAGGGGAGTTGACGGGAAAAAGACGCGGGGCGTAAACGTTGACAGCAAGGGCAGGCAGTATTTCGAGAATATTGACGGCCAAGCCAGGCTGACAGAAACTTACTTTAATGAACTTACGAATAATATCATCAGCAAGGCGAGCCCTGAACTTTTGAGCCGGCTCGGAGGCAAAAAAGCCGCCCGGAAACTGCTTGCCGCGTATGTTAACCGGACTTCCGATATACTTACAAGAGATATCGGCGCGGGCAGCGTTGAACTGATACCGGTGAAAGAGGGGAGCAAGAAGTACAGGGGTTACAATATAATCGGGGAGAACGGCGAAAGAATGAAGGACACCAGGTTCTCCGATTCCCTGATGAGCCTCGCGGTCACGCACATGGCAGAGGCAAAGGGGATGAAAGTAACGGCTGAAGCCGCTTACAGGGAATTCAAATCTTCCAGCCAGGGAGGCGTGAACATATTCCAGACGCTTGACTTCGTGGACAGGAACAACGCTTTCGCGGAAAAAGGCGCGGAGAGCATCACGGTAGGTTACGGCGGGACTATCGAAGGGTGCCGCCAGGTGCTCGGCATAAAAGGTATGCGCGTGCTGGATCTTGATGTAACCAAGTCGAGTCAAATGGGCCTGTGGCACGTATCCGACGGAAACGGTATGGATGAGGTGGTGGGAAAAGCCGTTAAGACGCACAGGGGCAGAGAGGGTCACCTCAACGTTGTCGTGACCCTGGACGCCTACTCCGCTAAAGCCATAGGCGAAAAAGCCGCGAAAAAAGGTATGAGGGTCCAGAACTATCGTGAAGGCGCGAACATAGAAAAAGGCGCCGAAGTCGTGGTCTATGAGACCCCGGCCGATTATAAAAACGCGTTCGATAAGGCCAAATCAAATGACACCATGTCTGAATTCCTCAGGAAGACACACATTATCGGTGAACTTACGACCGGGGCTAACGTATTCGGGACCACGGCGAAAGGAAAAGTGGGAGGAGTAGAGGTAACGGGCTTCACTTTCAGCACTTACGGGATCAGCAGTTCTTCCATAATGATGCAGCAGGCCGCCCGCGTGAACGTGGATATAGGCGGCATGCAGAGAAGGGCGGATGCGGGCATCATCGACCATTACGTGGACATCTCAGAGATGAGGATATCAAGCACGGAACTCAAGAGCCTTCGGGAAAAGATGGATGACGGTACAACTGGTAGTATAGATGGTAAGAAAGGGGGAGAAAACCAGGGATTGATCGACGCGATATGGAAATACTGCGAGAACCATAATTCAAGGATAGACGCCCGCCAGCTTGTCCAGGTCAGGGAACTCAAGACATCTGAAGGGGCTGACTTGAGGTTTGACATGGATCCGGCAATGTTGGAGAACGCTCAGGGTGTTGCGGCCAACATCGTGGATTTCGCTGACAAAGTAGGGGTTGGAACAGAAGCATGGCAGAGTATGACCGACAATGAGAGGGTAACTGAGATAGAGGAGCTTAAGGGAAAACTGTCTTTCAAAAACTTGGGTGAAATGGAGCAGGCCATATTCATGGGCGCTTTTAACGCGGATTCCAGGATGCAATTCTTTAATGAACCAGCGGTTTTCGATGCTGTCAGTAGTATCAAGAAACTGGTCGGCGGGCCTGGTTGGAACGAATCAGAGGCAGGCGACATTGCCAGGGTGGCAGGAGCTTTGCAGGGTAGGACTGACACGGTCCAAAATATGGTTATTGCCGCTTTTAATGATACAATATTTGACGATACTTCTTTACAGGACTTCAATGTCCTGGCGGAAGCGATTGACATGGCGGGCGGTGAAGTCGGCATATCCGTGATGATGGCCAAAGCAGGCGTGAAAGGTGCGTCACAGATAGCTTTTATACGGAATAATGATACCCTGATGACTAACGCGCGGCAGAGAGTGATCGAAAAACGGGTAGATAAACTGTTAGCCAGTGTAACTAAGCTCGAAGACGTTAAAGCGGCTAAGGACCTGCTGCTGAAGAATCTCGCGGCTCAAGGGTCTGAGGTAGAGCTTGCTCCTACAGGAACGGACTATATGCAGATAAAAGGAGAGAAGAAAGGCAGGCTTGTAACTGACGCGAAACTCAGTCACAGGGCGAAAAGGATAATGAGTAGGGCTGGTGCTCCTGTACAGATAAGGGGCATGGCGGTTTATATAGACAAGCAGTTTGATCATGCCAGGATCGACAATAAGCCGATAAGAAGGGAATTTGTGGAAATGGTAGTGGGAACGGCTCTGGCAGAAGCTGGATTAGTTTCCGCAAAAGGCCCTGTTGTTGTCACGTTTGTCAGGAACTCAGAGGCCCTGTTTGAGCACAAACAGGACGGTATCATTGTGGTCAATTCAAGATTACTTGATATAGTCGATGAATTAAGGGTAAACCTTGGATTGAACACAGGACAGACAAGGCAGATTACGGCCCTTATGCTGAAGATGGGTATAGCGCACGAGATAAGGCATGAGGCAGGCGTAGGCAACTCTGAACGCGAAGAAGCAGCTATGTCAGTAGTAGACGCGATTACGTTTATAAAGGGCATTTCACAGATCAAAGGTGTTGATACTTCCGGGTTGCGTGAAAGTATGATCAAAGCTGCAGGGAAAGGCCTGTTCGCGGAAGCCCTTAAAGCGATAAGCAGTAATGATACATTGGTCAGGGACATTGAGACAGGCGCGGTAGTGCCCGGGATAAACATCGATTCTTCCGGTATGGTAAATGTTAAACTTGGCGGCAGGGTAGACATCGTGAAGGTGCTGAATACCGCCCGGGTTTTCGCGGAAACCGGAGTATCCGTATCCGCGGTTACAGAGGATGGGATCAATATAAGATCTGTGGTCAATAAAGACAATGAACTGGAAGCGGTAAAAGCCACGGGCATGACGCTGGCTTCAGGCGTGGAACTGGATCTGGCTAAACCCGTGCTGATGGCCGCCGCGGACGGCGTGATCAGGGAAACCGGGAAGTCCTTTGCAAAGGCGATGAATGCGGCGGTAAGAGATATCGATGTGCGGGACGCGGCGTCTTTTAATAATGCCGTGGAGAGGTTGAAGACGGCCGCTGAGGACAGGGATACAGCTATCAGTTCGATAAGGGCCGAAACCGCAGAGGGCCTGGCCATGGAAGCGGATGTGTTGAATAACAACGCGGCAGTTACAAGGACTGTTGAAGGGAGGGAGATCAGGGCGGAAATGACGCTTGACAGGACCGGGAGGATCAACACAGCGGGTATGGACGCTGTAATGGCCGTTATGGCAGAAAAAAGCAATATACTTGACGCGGGCAGTATGGCAGATCTCGTGACTGCTGTCGCGGAAACAGGGCAGAGAACCGGTATATCCCTTAATTCAGTCAGAGCTGAGGTCAGCAGGGGAGTAAGTATGGAAGCGGTCTTTGACAGCGCCGGCCTTGCCGGCATGAACGTAACACGCGAAGGAGTCAGCATAAAAACCGGGAGAGAGAACGCGGACGTGAGATCAGCCGCTGACGCGCTTAGAGGGGAAGATTACCGGGCAGCCCCGGCTCATCTGGAAGAAGCCGTGTCCTCCGCGTTAAGCGCGGCTGGAACATATTCTCATCTGGCAAAAACGCCTGTAACAGCGGAGGCCAGAGGCCTCGCGGAGAATATGAACCGGATGATCGCTTCAGGCGCGATGGGGCGGCTTGAGCAGTCAGTCCGGGGTATCTCGTCAGTGGTGACGGGCGCGGTAGAAATGCTAAGCAGAGGCGATTACGCGGGAGCGCAGGCAGATCTCGCGAAAGCAGAAAGGTTGATCCAGACGGCGATCGCGAACAACGCGGTTACAGCAAAGGATGTAGCAGGTCTCAGAAGCGGTATAACCGGGACCATGGAAGCGGTGTTCAATACCAGGCTGGCAGAGGCGAGAGTAATTAGGGCCGGCGCGATAGCTGATAATCTTGGCAGTCTTGGCAGCAGCGTGAGCCAGATGATAAAATCAGAAGGATTCGGCCGGCTTGTAAGGTCCGCGCCGGGGCTGATGTCAGCGGTAACAAGAGCGGTAGATTCGATAAAGAAGGGTCATTACGCGGCGGCAGAGGCGCACATGACAAAGGCAGAAGGCCTTGTGCGACAGGCGGTTGCGGATAAAGCGGTGACTGCTGATACAGTGGCAGGCCTCAGGACCAGCATAGCCGGCACCATGGCAGCGGTGTTTGACGCTGGTATAAAAGAGGCAATGGGAACCGCTGTGACAAAAGACATGGCGGATAGCCTGCGCAACCTCAGTGCCGGCATGAGAGAGATGATAAATACAGGAGTCATGGGGCGGGTAGAAACCGTAGCGCCTGGAGTTACGGCAGCCATAACAAGAGCGGCAGGATCGATTAAGGACGGTGATTACGCGGCAGCAGAGGCGCACATGGCAAAGGCAGACGGCCTCGTGCGGCAGGCGGTTGCGGATAAAGCGGTGGCTGCTGATACAGTGGCAGGACTCAGGAGCAGTATAGCCGGTACCATGGCGGTGGTGTTTGACGCTGGCATAAAAGAGGCAATGGGAGCCGCTGTGACAAAAGACATGGCGGATAGCCTGCGCGATCTCAGCGCCGGCATGAGAGAGATGATAAATACAGGAGTCATGAGACAGGTAGAAAATACAGCGCCTGGAGTTGCGGCAGCCATGACGAGAGCGGTAGATTCGATAAAGGAGGGTGATTACGCGGCAGCAGAGGCGCACATGGCAAAGGCGGAAGGCCTCGTGCGACAGGCGGTTGCGGATAAAGCGGTGACTGCTGATACAGCGGCAGGCCTCAGTGTAAGTATAGCCGGCACCATGGCGGCGGTGTTTGACGCGGAACTGGCGGAAGCGAAGGCAACCGTTACGGATGCCATGGCAGGCGCTCTGGATACGCTTGGCGACAGCATGAGCCGTGTTACGAAGTTAGAAGGGTTCGGCCGGCTTATAATGTCCGCGCCGGGGCTGATGCCAGAGTTAACGAAAGCGGTTGAGGCGATCAATCGAGGTAATTATGCAGATGCGCGGGTGCGCCTGGCTGAAACAAAAGCTCTGGTTAAGCGGGCGATAGCAAATAAGAAAGTGAAAACGAGCGCGGTAATGACAGAGCTGATTGACGGTATGACCGGGACCATGGCGGTAATTACGGCTGAAATATCGGATGTGAAAAAGCGGGAGACAAGGATAGGCCGCGCGCGAATAGAGGCCCCCGCGCTTGAAGAAAAGATTTCCGCGGACAGTGCGCGTAGGACACTCTGCCTGACGAATGATACAATGTTGGAACTTGGATTGGACAGGCCGGAAATCGATGAATTAACGGAACAACTGTCAAGGGGTGAGATAAGCAGGGAAGATATGGCAAAGATCCTCGCGTCTAGGATGCGGACGGCAATTGATGCCATGGCTGTGGACACGTTCACTGTTGCCCTGGCCGGTGTGCTTATCGAAAGCGCGCGTTATGTGGAAGCCGGACAGGTCCTGGCGTTTGACAGCACGTCACGTGAGGTCATCATGGCCGCGGTTGACGCGCTTTCGCGGAAAGGGCAAATGGACATTCTTGCGAAAGAAGTGAGCAGACAGGTCGGGTATGACGCGCAGGCCCTGGATCAGGTCAAGCAGACCCTCAGGGATATTACAGGCATGCCTGTGATGATGAGGGTTCTGAGAGATGTGCCTCTTGAGGATATGCTCAGGGTTATGGCTCGTGAGGTAACCCCTGATGTTACCAAATTCATGCCAGCCGGGGTCCGTATGGGCGTCAAGGGCGCCCTGTTATCGCCCGAAAGGGCAAGGCAGTTGCTGCCTGAAACGCCGGAGAAAAAGATGCCTGTTGTGGAGAAAACCGGTCCGCCCGAAGGCGGAGTTCAGGTGCGCGAAATTGCAAAAGAGGCACAGCCGGCAGAGGTGACTGTAAAGACATGTTCCAGGCAGGAGCTCGTGGAGAAGGATCTGAAGAACATGCTGAAAGGTGTGGGCGTCATGCAGAACGGCAAACCGGATCCGGTAGTGATTTTTGCCGATGCGTTTATAGATAAAGGGTCTCGCCACGCGATCAACAAACTTATTGTTGCCTGCCAGCGTGGGAATAAGGTGGTTATCCTGGCCGGCGATAGCGCGGCAGTGGCTCAGTTGAAGAGCCAGATAGAAAATAATAAGGGTATTTTGGAAGTGGCCTTGACTGAGAATGATAAAAATCCCGCTGACATAATTAGAGGTGAGATAGGACGTAAATACGGCGAAGATATCGGGAAGACAACGATCATTATGAGCGAAGAAAGCGGTTATTACGACAAATTCGTCAACAATGCAACCGGGAAGTGGTATAACCTCGTGATCGCGGAAAAAGGCTTAAGCTTTGGCGATTTAATGTCAGCGTACATAGCGAGTATCGCGAGAGGAGATACGTATATCGGGCTTACGGATGCCGCGATAAGAAAATTGAATAAAGAGAGAAAGATGACCGGCAAGAGCAAAGCGATCAGGATCACCGGGACCCAGGCAGGCAAGGACACGGAAGAGGATATCGACGAGTCCCTGTTAGCCAACTACATATCCGACGTCGCCTTCTAATCAGAACATCTCAAATCCCCTGATAACCCGATCCCCCGATCCCCCGATAACCTGATAACCCAATCCCCTGATTACACGCAATCCTGTTAAGGTATAAAATATCCAGTAATACCACTTGAACTTTAACCGTTCTTATGTTAAATTAGGTAAGAGTTAAACATATAAACAGCTAGAAGTTTTCCTACTCCCATCGGATCAAATTGGGCGGAGCACACAGGAGGAATATTAGTGAGAAAAATACACAAAAAATGCTGCATACAATTCGTGGCGCTGGTCCTTATCATAGCCTTTCCGAACATGTCGGTTTCCTCTTATTATCACCCATGGGAGACAGGGGTATGCGGAAGCACGAACCTTTCCCCGCAGATACGTTCAAATCCTCTGCTGGATAACGGGATAGGCGATATATACGAGCTCAAGACGTTTATCCTGAACAATGTGGCAGGTGCCCCGGAGACTTTATCCGGCTTGTCCCATGATATGGGTGATATGGATGACGTGTATTTAGTGCCGCGGTCAAAACCCATAGACGTGCTTTTCTCAAAGGCTGTTCGGTTGAAGAGAAAAATCGGTTTCATGAAGGACGGCCCGGATAATGTTCTGGTGATACCGTGTCTTATAGGCGGAGAGCCGTTTTACGCCCATCTTTTCAGTTACGGAAAGACCCGGGCAGGGATCACCGTTTATTCAAAAGAGGAATACGCTCAAGAGCGCGAGAAATTTTCCGGTATATGGGAGATGTCAGATGAGGATAACGGACGCCTGGAGAGCATATCAAGTCTTGACGTCCCTGAGATCTCTGTTATTGATATCACCGATAAAAGCGCGCGTCTTGCAGCGGAGTTTCTTGAGAAGATACACGCTGGGAAGCTTAAGAAAAGACTGGAGGGCATTGCAGGCGTTGGGAAGCTTTTGGCCGCGAGGGGACCGTCTCTGGCCGCGGGAGGTATTGTCATAGACAGGTCGCGGGATGAGGAAACCAGAGCATGGTCCATTTTAAGACAACTGTTGCTTCTGGTTGATAAAGACATATCTGAGCCTGATATTGATGGACTTAAAACCGCATTCACGGAATTTTATAAAAACAGGGATTCTTTTGACCTTGAGACTTTTGATCCGGGGCTAAGACTGACGCTCCTTTCCCTGGAAGGGGAAAAAAAGATCGCGTCGAACGAAGGAGGGATACAGTTTCTTCCCGAGGCATATACGCATATGATAGACCTGAGTGACATTACCCTTGAGATGTGCGAGAAAGACGGGATAATAGGCAAAATAGAGAACACCTTCAGGTATGTAAAACAGGCTGAGATGTGGGATTATTTGGAAAAGACAAAGAAGAGAAGAGATAGTATCAGTAAAGAAGATCTGGTTCCCCGCAGGATATTGATAAAACGCCTGTCAAATGGTATCATCCCTACGGTAAAAGAGACAGAGGACGGAATAGTCCTGATCAACGAAAATTTCGTCAAGATCTTATATAAATTGAAACAAATGGCAATAAGGTCAAGAAATGACCCGGAATTGCACAAGAAAAGCCTGTCATCCAGGGCAGGTTACATCTACGGCATGATAGGGGACCCTAGTTGCGGGTGCGGAGCGTACTTGAATGGGCGCCCCGCGCTTGATGAATTTTATTCAGCTGTCATCTATTCTGCCGCGCTGCATACTATCAGGGGCCATTTCAGGATAGAGAACGGCGTCCATGTATTTAACCCGGACGAAGAATGGGCGCAGGGAGAAAGAGGGAAAGAACATCTTTATTCCAATCTTATCGCCACGCTGTATTTCTGGTTCATTGTGGTGGAAGGCAGGAAAGAGATAGCAAGATCCGATGTAGAAGCTTTTTTCGAGACGAATAAAGGACTTGCACGTAATATAAAATGTTTTGGCACAGATGACGTTGCAGATATTGTTTTCAAAACAGTCCATGATTTCAAGAGACTGAAAATGGACCCCAGGGCATTACCCAGGGTGCCTGTTCCAGAGATGCCCGTTCCCGCTCCCGCGAAGGTATTCCGCGCGCTTTCTCAGAAAGCCAGGCCGCTTGATATCTATGACATTGCCGATATGGCTGACGGAGCGGATCCGGAAAAAGTCCCTGAATGTCTTTCTGACCTCATAAAAACAGGCGCCGTAAGAATAGCGGATAAACAAGATGGAGAAGTGGATCTTCCAAAATACAGTGTGGAAAGCGCGGTCCTCGGTTATGCGGGCGAGGTGGAGGAAATACTGGAACAACTCGGTCCTGCTCCTAAAAAAGAGGAGCTTTTAAAGGCGAGGGTAGAGATAGGCCTGATCATGACCGGAGAACGGAAAAAGCCGGAAAAAAATAAGACGGCGGCTGAAGGACCGGCTCCGGAAGAGACAAAGGAAACTCCGGCCTTGCAGAGGGAAGATGTAAGAACCACGGCAAAAGACATGACTCCGGGGGAAGAAGCGGCCAAGACCCTCTCTTCCGCGGATATAAGTGATAAGGCCGCTAAAGAGCCTGCAGTCGAGGACAAAGCGCTCTCTGTCTTGAGCCCTGTCTGGACGGCCGCAACGGCTGTGTTCCGTATGCTCTCATCAGAGGGGGGGGTATTTACATCCGCGAGTATCGCTGAGAGGCTCGGGGATACTGATCCGGGAATGATATCCGCAAGCATTTCAACACTTATAGGGATCGGCATAGTGAACAAATACACTAAACGTAAAGGAGAAGTCCTAGACCGGCCTTTGTATGGAACGGCGCGCGTGGCAGGAGCCCGGGCGCGGGAAGTGCTGGAAATACTGGACAGTGTTGCGGCATCGCCGGCAGAGGCTGATCTTCCGGAGCTTAAGGCAAAGATACTTAAAGTTACCGACCCTGTGTGGGCGAGCGCGTTCGTTGACGCCGCGGTCAAAGGCGTTGGGGCGCAAGCCGTCAAGGAGACAGGCAAAAAGATGGTCATTGCCGTTGAGACCGGCTGGGTCCCGGAAACACAAAAGGCGTTTATCCAGGGGCTTGTCCAGGAACTGGATAAGCTGGAAAGGAAAGGCACTGTCAGGATCGTAAGGGGTTCCGCTGATGAGCTTGCCGGAAAGCTTCTGGATGTGGTCAAGGAGGAGAAGACCCCGCTGAAGAACATTATAGTCCTGGCGGATAAGAAGACCATCATAAGGAAAGAGTTTGCTCCCATAAGGGCCAGAGACGACAGTGATACGGATAAGGCGTTCATCGTGGGAGTGGACGCGGAAAAACTGACGGATGATTCTTATATACGCCTCATGGAGATGCTTACCATGGCGGTACGCATGGCCCTGGGCCTGAAACCTCTTTCAAACCATCCTAATATAGGGATCGGCAGGGTGAACAGCCGCCTTTACATATTCATGCCGAAAGCGGAACCCGTGGACCTTGAGACCATAAAAGCGTTATACAACACCCAGAGACGCGTCCTCACTGCCGTATAATACCATTTATAGTTGATTAGTATTGTAATCCTTACCATTGTCATTCCCCGGCTTGACCGGGGAATCCGTGCGCCTGAAAGCGCGCATTACATGAAGAGTGGAAGCCTCTTCCAAGTTGCAGCTTCCAGACTTGAAAACTGACCGTAACTGCGTCGTCGCGAGGCGGGGTGGAGAGCAACGGGAGGTGAGTGTTTAGTCCGTACGATAAGGAACTCGATTCGGCCATGTGTGCTGGTGAGCCTGCGGATTAGTGGCGAAACCCAAACTTTAGAAAGTCGCCCGCTTTTCTGGGCGGAAGCGTAGAAAGAGAGAGCGGGAGTGCATGGGGTGTTTGGAGACGGAATGAGCATAATGGTAATGCGACGTGAATCAGGGATATCTGCGTAGTGGTGAGAGCTGCGCAGGAGTCAGAGCTGTCATAGTAGCGTGGAAGTGCCGTAACCGGCATGGAGCGAAGGACAGCAGGAAAGTGGATACGTAAGTGCATACAGATGGAAGGGAACCTGTGAAAGTGTCAGAAGGTATGGTCGAAATGATGGGACACTCCCAGAGGAAACAAGGGAGAAACAGGGGAAAACAAAAGACGACCTGCAGCCAAGAGAGGACTAAGCAAACAGGAGATATCCGGGACAGGTGGAGATGGGTAGAACCATGTGTATGGACGGAGCGTATGCTAACAGCCTTGGAAAACGGGGTGAAAGGAGGAGTGTGGTTCAGTCTTATCGATAAAGTATACGATAAACGCAACCTGCATGCAGCATTCAGGAAGGTATCGGCAAACCGAGGGAGTCCGGGAGTAGACCACGTAACAATAGGCCGATTCGCGGACAAACTTGACGAAAACATTGAGAAGCTGTATAGAAGCTTGAAGGAAGGCAGTTACTGCCCGCAGAAGATATGGCGGGTGCAAATCCCGAAAGGCGGCAAGAAAGGGATGAGGCCTTTGGGGATACCCACTGTAAGGGACAGGGTAGTGCAAGCTGCGGTACAGCATGTAATTGAGCCGATATTTGACAAGGATTTCTCCGGATACAGCTATGGATTTCGTCCCAAACGGGGATGTAAAGACGCACTGCGTAGAGTAGATGAGCTGCTCAAGGCAGGATACAGATATGTGGTTGACGCGGACATTGAGAGCTACTTTGACAGCATACCGCACGAAAGACTTATGGTGCTGGTAGAGCAGAAGGTAGCGGATGGACGGATGCTCAAGCTAATCGAATCCTACTTGAAGCAGGGAGTCATGGAGGGCATGAACGAATGGACACTTGAAGAGGGAACACCTCAGGGAGGAGTAATCAGCCCTTTACTGGCTAATATATACCTTGACTCGATGGACTGGCTGATGGAGGACAGGGGGTATAGCATGGTAAGATACGCGGATGACAGTGTAGTACTGTGCAGGACGGAAGAAGAAGCAATTGAAGCGTTGGAGCAAGTCAGGCAGTGGATGAAGGAGGCGGGACTGAAACTACATCCGGGAAAGACACGAATAGTAGAGATGAAGGAAAGAGGCGCGAATTTTGACTTTCTCGGATACAACTTCGGGATAGGCCGGCGTAATGGAAAGATAGGCCGGCGGCCGAGAAGGAAGAGCCTGCAAAAGTTCATGGATACTATTCGTAGCCGGACCGGCCGGTGTAATGGACACAGCATGAAGCAGATAGTGAGAATAATCAACCCGACGCTACGAGGGTGGTATGAGTATTACAAGCACAGCAACAAATGGACGTTCATAGACCTTGATAAGTGGATACGCATGCGACTGCGTAGCATAATGCGCAAACGTCGAGGAGGACGTGGTCGGGGAAGAGGGCTTGACCATAATCACTGGAGGAACAAATTCTTTGCAGACCTTGGGCTGTTCTCATTAACCGCAGCCTGGGAATCTGCTGTTAGTCCTCGATGAGGTAAAACCACTGACTGGAGAGCCGTATGCGGGAGAATCGCATGTGCGGTTCGGAGGGGGGAGAGACGCAAACCAATGCGTTTTTCCTACCCCTATAGTTACAATACGCGTTCTGGATTGTCCGATCAAGTCGGACAATGACACAAGTTGGATGCAAATATGCACTACTTAACTTAAAATGGTATAATGGGGACATTCCTGAAGGGGACACACTTCAGAGAGTCGAAGGGGCAGCGAGTTTTTATGCAGTATTTACTTTACAATTCCAAAAATACATGTAAAATGGATGTATGTATTCCAGGTTAATTAAACCACCGAAAAATAAAAGTTTCTTTTTATTTGGCCCCAGAGGTACGGGAAAGACGACTTGGGTAAAGGCAGCTTTTCCACAGGCGGTTTATTTGGATTTACTGGAAGCGGAACTTTTTAATGATTTCCTGGCCAACCCGCAGAGACTCGAAAATTTTATTCCAAAAGATTTTGATGATTGGATCATTATCGATGAAGTGCAAAGGGTTCCCGATCTGTTAAATGAGGTTCATAGATTGATCGAAAAAAGCAGGTACAAATTTATTTTAACCGGGTCCAGCGCGAGGAAAATAAAGCAAAGAGGGCCGAATTTACTGGCAGGTCGAGCATTAACGTATTCATTCCATCCGCTTACTGTTTCGGAACTGGGACAGGATTTTGATCTTGATCATTCATTGAAATATGGACAACTGCCGTGCGCGTATACTGAATCGGATCCGAAAAGTTATCTCGAGAGTTATGTTAAGACATATCTCGAAGAAGAAGTGAAACATGAGGGATTAACGCGTAATCTGGGCGCGTTTTCCAGATTTCTGGAAGCAGCAAGTTTTTCACAGGGTTCCGTCCTGAATATTTCCACGGTATCAAGAGAGTGTGCCGTTGAACGAAAGGTTGTTGAAAATTATTTTACGATACTGGAAGACCTGCTCATAGCTTGCAGAGTACCTGTTTTTACAAAGAAGGCTAAAAGGCGTCTTGTGGCTCATCCAAAGTTTTATTTTTTTGATGTTGGGATCTACCGTACCGTAAGACCTATGGGGCCGCTGGATATGCCTGAAGAGGCTGAAGGCGCTGCCTTTGAGACTCTTATTTTTCAGGAGATCAAAGCCGTTAACGCCGCTTTAGACCTGGGCTATAAGATATATTATTGGAGGACTTCTAATAATATGGAGGTAGATTTTGTATTGTACGGCAATAAAGGGATTCTGGCATTTGAAATTAAACGTACCGGCAGGGTTTTAGGCTCGATGTTAAAGGGATTAAAATCTTTCATGAGAGATTATCCGATGGCTGAATCTTATTTTATCTATGGCGGGAAACGCCGTATGAGAGAGGGCGGGATCGAGATTATCCCTATTTCCCGGTTTCTTAAAAAACTTCCCGAAATTTTGTCGTGAATTAATCCTTATTAGGCATTATGCGTAATGGGGATTAATAGCTGTCCGTTCCTCAATTCCCCGTTATCCCCGATAAATATAATTGAGAAATTGCATGCATCTGCTTAGATTCGCGAGCAAAAGTTCAACTATCATATAAGGTTAGGGTTTACCTAAACTTCTTCTATTTTATTGTAACGGAATTTCAATATAGCAGGAATTCCTTTTTGAGGACACATTAACCAAAGCTGTAGGAGCCGCCTCCAGGCGGCGAACCCATGGTAATAATTTTGTTCGCGGCCTGGAGGCCGCTCCTACGGGATAGGTGAAAAGTTCCCGCCAAAGGCGGGCTAAGTTCTCGTAACGGAATTTCAATAAAACGGGGGATTTTAAGGGGGCAAAGCCCCCTTGCCATAAATTAAGCGCGCCATATGGTCCCCAAGTTGCGCGAAGCGCTTAATTTATCTAATTGAATAATTTTGTCGAGTCATTGAATAATTGAATACAAGGGGAAAATGTCAAGTTTTAGTCTTACAATTTATCGGGAATTATAAGCAGTTCCTGTTTGATCAGAACGTCCCCGATCCCCCAATCCCTCGATTCCACTCACCCAATCCTCATTAAGATATAAAATATCCAGAAATACCACTTGAACGTTAACCGTTCTTATGTTAAATTAGATAGGGGGTTAAACATATAAACAGTTAGTAGTATTGGTTACACGCTGTAAAAGGTTCTGAGCAGTGAGCTGAGAACCATGAGCTAAAAACTTATTCACGGCAGGAGGCCGTTTCAGTGAGAAAAATACACATAAAATGCTGCGTACAATTCGTGGCGCTGGTCCTTATCATAACCTTTCCGAATCTATCGGTTTCCTCTTATTATCACCCATGGGAGACAGGAGCATGCGGAAGCACGAACCTTTCCCCGCAGATACGATCAAATCCCTTGCTGAACGATGAAATAAAAGACGAACACATGCTCAAGACGTTTTTAATGTGCAAGGCCGCTCAGATACCGGATATATTCGAACGAGAGACAGACATGTATTCGGACCTGGGGCCAAAGACGGTAAAAGTGCTTTTCACCAGGTCAAGCCCACTGGCAATAAAAGGCATGCGGGAGAAGGGAGCGCCTGAAAGTGTTAGAGTTATCCCGTGCTTTATGGATAATGAGCCGTTTTACGCGTATCTTGTCCGTTACAGGGACGGGCAGACAAGGATAGGCGTTAATACGGGGCAAGGCCACGAAGCATACTGCGGCGGGCTGGTGAAAGACGGCAGATTATCCGCAAAAGACTTTGAAAGTTTACGGAATGGATTGCTGCTTGAGGATTCGGATATCGCGACAGTAGACATAAGCGATGGAAGCGTCAGTCTGGCGGGAGAGTTTCTTGAGAGGATCGGGGCGGAAAGGCTTAAGCAGGAACTTGAGGCTGTTGTAAAAGGTGGTAAGATGATCGTGACAAAGGGGGCGATCCTGGTTTCGGGAGGCATGGGCATGGATTCAACGCGGGATGAGCTGTCAAGGGCGTGGTCTATCGTGGAACAGCTCATGTTATCGGCTGGTGAGGGGATGAGTTATTCTGATATCGGGAGATTCAGAGAGGCGTTTAAAGCGTTCCGCTTGAACAAGGGATCTTTTGATCTTGAAAACTTCGCCCCGGAGCTCAAGCTGTTGGTTTTGTCCCTGGAAAGCGGACCAGGCAACCAATCGAACGAAGGCGGCCTGAAGCTTCTGCCCTGCGCGTATGAACGCATGATAGACATAAGCGACGTTACGATGGAGGACTGCGAAAATGAGGGTATCATAGCTGATATTAGGAAAGTCTTTGAGGAAATAGCTGAACTTGAGATAGACGACTATAATGGAGGGCTGGTAAAACAAGATGTGCCGCACATGGAGTGGAGGATCGAGCCTGAGGACATGCCCGGTTATGGCTCCAGGCTTTTGATAAAGCGCCTGTCAAACGGCCTCCTGCCCACCGCGGTTTCCACGGAAGACGGCGTGGTAATAGTCAACGAGAATTTCGTCAAGGTGATGTATAAACTCGCGAAGTATGGCTTAAAAAGTTTCTCGGGAAGGATCATCCGTCGCCGTGGTCAGCAGATTCTGGGCGATATATACTGGTCCATACTCTATTCTATGGCGATTCACGAGATAAGGGGCCATTACAAAATAGAGAAAGGCCGGGTCATGCTGAACACGAACGAGGATTTCGCGCAGGGTGAACGGGGGAAGAACAAGCGTTATCTCAATTTAGTCGCGACAGTATATTTTCTTTTTGAAATAGCGGAGACCCGTGAAAGGCTGACTTCTGAGGGAAAAACCCTGTATAGAGATTTTTTTGGACAAGAGACAGGAGATGCTATAAGAAGTCTTATGAAGGATAATCCTCAGCTTTTTCGGGGTCTGGACGAATGGCAGAAGGATGAGCTTCACAGGCAGGTTATAATTTCAGCAGAAAGGTTTGTTACCCAGGGATTTCATAGCGGTTATTGCACATATCCGGAAAAGATACCCACTATGCCCGTCCCTGAAATGAGGAAAACCACGCCGTTTTCCGTATTGCGCGTGCTTATTTCATGGGAACGCGCTATGGAGGAACGCCCTTCAAAGGGGAAAGCTCTTGACGTTTACGAGATCGCCGCCAGGCTGGGCGCCGATCCCGAAAAGGTCGCCGGCCATATTGATATCCTTCTAAAGGTGGGCGTGGTGAACAGGGTCGCGCAGTCGGGGAACAAGTCGTTATCAATGGAATACTACAAGTCAAAGGTCTTCGGCAGGCGGCGTTGTTCGGTTAAAAATATACTGGACACGCTTAAAGACACGGCAAGTCATATCCTGCGTGATGCTCATCAAATCAGCAAATTTCATATCCCGCGTGCTGCTTATCAAATCAGCAAATTAATTCCCGACGCCGGCGACATCGGGATAGAAGGAATGAGCGAAGCGGAAAAGGTCAAAGAACTGCTTGCTCTTCTGGTTAAGGCAAAAGAGGTGACGATGATCCCTGGGAACCCCGCTCTTGAGGCCAGTTCGGCCGAAAAGTTTGATCGGTACCATATCACGCCGACAACGCCGGATCAGCCGAGGCCGCACGCGTTTGAAAAAATATTCGCCTGTATTGAAAAACTCCCCGAAGATGCCCCCATTGATATTGAGGAAATTGCCGGCGCGCTCGGCGCTGATCCTGAAAAAGTCAAAGAGCAGCTTGATATTTTAGCCGAGGCGGCAGAGATCAGAAAGGTTGTGCCGGAAGAGGCGCTTCCTTTATACACTGCGGCGCAGGTGCCTGATAACAGTCTGCGCGAAGTTGAAGAAATATTGAACGGTCTTGGCAATACGTCAAAGGAAGCCGATTTGATGGAGGCAAGGGTGAAAATAGCCGGGATTATACGCGATAATAAGGAACCCCGAAAGGATACACCTGGACAGGAGGATACGGAAGGTGATGTAGGTTATTCCTGGGCGGCCGCAACGGCTGTGTTCCGCGTGCTCTCATCCGAAGGGGGGGTATTTACGGCCGCGGATATCGCTGAGAAGCTCGGGGATACTGATCCGGGAATAGTTTCCGCGGGCATTTCGAAGCTTACGGGGATCGGTATAGTGAACGAATACGTTAAACGTGGGGGAGAGGTCCTGGGCCGGCCTTTGTATGGAACGGCGCGCGTGGCAGGCGCCCGGGCGCGGGAAGTGCTGGAAATACTGGACAGTGTCCTGGCATCGCCGGCAGAGGTTGATTTTCCGGAGCTTAGGGCAAAGATACTTAACGTTATTGACCCTGTGTGGGCGAATGCGTTCGTTGACGCCGTGGTCAAAGACGTTGGGGCGGAGGCTGTCAGGGAGACAGGCAAAAAGATGGTCATTGCCGTTGAGACCGGCTGGGTCCCGGAAACGCAAAAGGCGTTTATCCAGGGGCTTATCCAGGATCTGGATAAACTTGAGAGTAAAGGCACTGTCAGGATCGTAAGGGGTTCGGCGGATGAGCTTGCCGGAAAGCTCTTGAATGTAGTCAAAGAGGAGAGAACCCCGCTGAAGAACATTATAGTCCTGGCGGATAAGAAGACCATCGTAAGGAAAGAGTTTGCTCCCATAAGGGCCAGAAACGATAATGATACGGATAAAGCGTTCATCGTGGGAGTGGACGCGGAAAAACTGACGGACGATTCTTATATACGCCTCATGGAGATGCTTACCATGGCGGTACGCATGTCCCTGGGCCTGAAACCTCTTTCAAACCATCCTGAAATAGAGATCGGCAGGGTGAATAGCCGCCTTTACATATTCATGCCAAAAGCGGAACCCGTGGACCTTGAGACCATAAAAGCGTTATACAATACCCAGAGACGCGTCCTCACCGCCGCATAATGGGGACATTCCTCAAGGGGACACACCTCAGCTTTAATTGTTAGAGTATCCCCGTTATTTATTAGACATTGATTGATTCGATCCGATCAGATTTAAAGCTTATTAAGTCTGGTGAGAGTTAAATGGTTGGATATGGTGAATGGTTTAAAAATTTTCTGAATGTCTTGTAAAAATGAAAGATATTCGTCCAGGGATGTGCTTTCCTTTCTGCTCCTTTTTGCGATCCGAAAATGCTCCCTTCTTATCTCGCTTTTAGCATCTTCTACGATCTCTCTTTTTTCTTTTTCATTTAACATCTTCAATTCCTTTTAGTATTTTTTCTAACTCGTTTTCCCTGTCAAAAAGCGCGAAATACTCTCTTACCAGGTTCATGTCCAGTTTGTCGTAATTGTTCTTTATAAGTAGTCTTATATCCGCCATATCCTGGTGATAGCGCTCGGGGTCATTGGAACTTGATTGCACTTTAAGCCCTACCAAATCGTCTGCCCGTATGACTTTCACCTTGAATTTACCGCTAAGTACGGGCTGTTCTTTGGCCCTATCTAACATCGCGAGCGTATATTTCCTGTGAGCCAATAAAAAATCTATTCTCCCTAATTCAAAATTTTTACCGGTAAAGTTTAAAACGTCTTCGTTTTCATTGATAATTTCATACCCGTGTTTAAGCATAATGTTTTTAATTTTTGCGCTGTTTTCGCTCAAAACAAGCAAATCAATATCTTTTGTTGTTCTTGTCACGCCTGCAACCTGCAAAGCAAATCCTCCTATAAGCGCGAATTTCACGTTTTCACGCCCAAAAGTTTTTATAATAAACTTTAGCACTGCGATAAAGTTCATAATTACATTATATCCTATCTAAGCCATCAAACAAACAAACAAACAATAAATCCTGGAACATGGCCCTGGGCCTGAAACCTTTTTTATGCCATCCCGGTAGAAGGGTCAGCAGGGTGAACAGCCGCTTCTACGTATTCATGCCGAAAGCGGAACCGGTCGACCTTGAAACTATAAAAGAGCTATACAATACCCGGAGGCGCGTCCTTATCGCCGTATAATGTTCGATCCCGCCGTGTCTTATGAGGATTCAGACCCTCATGTGTGCTATTTTGCAATTTCGAGTCCGACGTCGCTTTCTAATCAAAATATCCGCGATCCTCCGATCCCCTGATCCCCTATATATTTCTGGATTCTCGCTGGGGTTTATTTTTGCGAAAATGGGGATGGAAATGACACAGGAAAGAGTGGAAGTACGAGAGAGATAAATGCTGATGATTATCGGGATTGTCTCGTCAGCCTTGCGACCGCGCGATGACGGTGAATATTGGCCCTTCGGATGCTTCTGTCCGTCGCATCCTCAGGATCAATTTTTGTGTTCACAAAAATTGGTAGCCCCAACGGGATTCGAACCCGTGTCGCCAGAATGAGAATCTGGTGTCCTGACTACCAAGCATGATTTTAACAGATTGCTACCCATTTTGTAAGTCCATTTTTTTAATTTTGTTTTTTTGTACTTTATCTTGACAATGGTGTTAGTGCATGATAAACTTATAATGTCAGGGCTGGTAAGAGCTTGTATTTTGCCGGCTTTGAATGCCAGTGAGTTTTGGGTATGCATGTAATTTTTTAGTTGACATATTTGTAAAATTGAGTAATATGGTTTGTGATTTTGCTATGTAATTAACATCCCTATTATTTGCTTATGTGAATAGTAGGTTAAAAAAAGCCGTTCATTTATGGGCGGCTTTTTTGCTTTTTGAGTATACTTGGGACAATGTGATGCATGTTTATGAAGGATTTACAGCAATTTTTTAAATCGTAACAAGAATGTTCTGAATCTTGAAATGCGGCTACTTGCACTTTTATTTTTAAATCTTGCAAAGACCTGACAATTGGGACATAATCGGAATCCGTTCCCACCAGAATCGCTGTATCATATTCTTTTCTGATACCCATAGATATCATATCAACTGCAATTTGAACATCAATACCTTTTTCAACATAGCCACTTAAATCTCCTGGAGAAATATTATTTTTAATCTTGTCAAAAACCTCTTTTTTTAGAGAGACAGGTTTTTTAATGTATTTTCCTATGCATACGTGTATATTGGGAATTTTACTGATATTTTCCACGTAAGTTTGCTGTAGATGAGCGCTTCTGGCATTGACTTCCCGTATGAACGGAGAGTAATAGTACCGTATTTGTTTTAGTTCTCGATTTATGTTACACAATGTTCTCGATAATACCTCAATGTTAATAA
The DNA here is from genome assembly GCA_034723315.1 of Candidatus Omnitrophota bacterium. Taxonomy (GTDB): domain Bacteria; phylum Omnitrophota; class Gorgyraeia; order Tantalellales; family Tantalellaceae; genus JAYEOV01. Next base: position 26,653 of record JAYEOV010000057.1, read on the forward strand.
GATGAGTATGATAATAATCCCATGTTCTATGGAATAAATTGTTACCATCAATAAAAACTATTACACGTTTTAATT